>JAHENP010000246.1 GCA_018609965.1 Haloferacaceae archaeon | reverse complement strand
GGGGTTGGTTCTGGTGCGATTATGGGGAGTCAGGCGGTGCCTGAAGATCGGTCGCGTGGTTGTTGATGGGCGTTTCCGTCGACCCCCCGGGGGTTTGGGGGTGATTGCGGGTCGACGGAAACACTAAGTGCTCGGCGGCAGGTAGCGGTATGTACGTGCCCGATCAGGGCATGGTTCCAGATGAACCCGTTGTGGGGTTGAAGCGCCGGGAGTGGGTTCAACAGCATCGTCTCCGGGGATCGTTCCAGATGAACCCGTTGTGGGGTTGAAGCCACTGTTGAAATCCGTGTCGACTCAATGGGTGAAGCGTTCCAGATGAACCCGTTGTGGGGTTGAAGCGTGGTTGCCTCGTGGGCTTCCATACTACACCAGAAGGTTCCAGATGAACCCGTTGTGGGGTTGAAGCTTCATGTGCCAGACGTGAGCACACACCTCCACAGTTCCAGGTGAACCCGTTGTGGGGTTGAAGGTCGAACCAGGGGATGATCCTCCGACTCGATGATCGTTCCAGATGAACCCGTTGTGGGGTTGAAGCGAGGTTGTGCTCCGGGAGCGGGACGGACACTCGGAGCGTTCCAGATGAACCCGTTGTGGGGTTGAAGCGAGCGTTCCACAGGTCGCGCAACACGTCGTCGTGCCGTTCCAGATGAACCCGTTGTGGGGTTGAAGCGCGAATCGACAAGCGCGCCGACACCTACGACACTGGTTCCAGATGAACCCGTTGTGGGGTTGAAGCGAAGCCGCCGCGTCCGGGCTTCGGGAGGACATTCTGGTTTCAGATGAACCCGTTGTGGGGTTGAAGTATCCAGACTAATCAGTGTGGATTCCAGCCAGTCACAAGTTCCAGATAAACCCGTTGTGGGATCAGACTCCGACACCAGCCACACCACCCAGATCCATCTCCACACAGACGCAACCCGCCCCGCCAACTAAAGATTCAAGTAGCTAGCAACCAACAGTTACGCCACGAAGCGCGGGACGCGGCCAGAAAATGGCCGGGCGTGCAGTGACACGCCCGACCGCGCTTCGCAACCAACGAAGCATGCTCGACCAACCAGCCGGCGGTATTCAACGTTCCGCCACGCTCGCGGTACCGACAGCCGAACGACTCGCGATCTCCACGGAGGCCTGCCGATGAGCGACGCCTCCGAGACACCAATCGGCGTCAGCGTCGGCGTCGAGACGCTGATCGCCGCCGCGCCGCCGCGGGGTGGTGCCGGCACGCAGTTGGTGATCGACGGCGCACATCTCCACGAACGCCGGGAGATTCTCGCCGAGGCGACACAGGCGTTGCAGGCTGCCAACTTCGACACCACGCGCGGCGAGACGGAGCTGTTCGTCGCGATGTACCACCAGATTCGACCGCAGGTGTACAGCGCCGCGGCGCGGACGGTCCAACACGCCCAGCGGTTCGACGCGCCGCGGCTCGTCCTCGCGGATCGACATCTCCGCCCGGGGTCGCTGTGGCCGCGGCGGAGTGAGAGCGATCTGGCGGCGTGGCTCCCCGCGGCATTGCGGCAGGCGGTCGTCGAGAAGGCTCGCGAGGCCAGCGTGCCCGTGGTGCGTGTCGACCCCGGCTCGACGAGCCGGCAGTGTCACGACTGCGGCGCGTGGGGTGCGATCCACGACGACGGCGTGTTGGTGTGTCGCAACGACGACTGTCCGGTGAGTCGGGTGCGGCGCGATCTGAGCAGCGCGGTGAGTCTCGCGCGACGGGGTGATCGGTAGGGTCGGGAGCGAGAGACCCGAGACTGGGACAGTGCGCGACGACGATCACTCGTCGTCGGAGTCGCTGGCCCGCAGCCGGATGCCCCAGAGTTTAATTTCGAGGGAGTTCCATCTGTCGGGTGTCAGCCGGAGCAAGGTGATGGCTGCTCCGGTGACAATCGCCGCGATGACGAGTATATCACCGATCATCGTACCAAGCCGGTGGTGGGACACCGGCAGGCGACGACCCTTGCCGCACTTATTATTTCAACTGACACGTCAGTGAATTGGACGCGCCGCTGCTGGTGGCGCACCCGATAGGAGTGATTGGGTGGCTTCGGACTGATCACTGTTGGTTCAGGGCGGTGTTGTTCGGCGGGGAACTAAAACTTCATGCTATACCTACCTACTGACCAACAGATTTTTATTAGACAGAGACTGTCGTCCCCTCTATGGAGGAGAACCAGAGAGAACTCCTCGGGAGGCTGTACAGCATCGCGAGCAACACTCACAGTTACGTTCCGCAGTACTCGGTGGAGAATCATTACGCTGGTGGCCAGGAGGCCGAGACGGTGCTCAGCGAACTGGAGGAAATGAACTACGTGGAACGGCGAGAGATGCGTCCAAAGTTGCTGTGTCGCCGTCGTTCCCGACGACGTCGCACTCCAAGAAATCCAGACAGCGCTCACTACCGAGTCACCGAGCAGGGTCGCGACTCCCTCCGAGGGGGTTTTGAAGCGGGCCAGACTAGCGACTGATGCTGGGTAGTTCAGCCGAACCACTGTGGGTTGAAGCATGCTGTACCCAGCTACGGACCGAGCTACCAGTAGTTCCAGACGAACCCGTTGTGGGGTCGCCCCCGGCCGGGAGAGGCGTCGGCTGCCACCGGCGTTTCACTTCCAGTACGGGTACCACACACTTTTATCCCGAACCCTCGCAACCTAGCGTCGTGACGAGAGACAGCCATGACGGAGGCAGATGCGCCTGTTAGTCGAACTGTCGGCGCGGGCGGCGTACGCCTACCAGAACGACTGGCATCGAAAACTGGCCGGGCGGATCTGGCAGGCGTTGCGCGACACGCCGTACGACGACCGCCACGACAACGGTGAGCCGCCGGGGTTCGTCTTCTCGAACCCGTTCCCGCCGGAGGACGCCGCGGCGGGTGACAGCCGGCACCTGCTGGTCGCCTCGCCGGACGAGGAGCTGTTGGCGTACGTCGCCGACGACCTCCAGCGCGACCGGGAGCTGAACGTCGGCGAGATGCCGTTGTACGTCGACCGACTCGCGCCGTTGTCGACGGATGTGGGCGAACCCGGCAGCGAGGGGACGCTGGAGACCGGGACGGGCGTGCTCGTCCGCATCCCGCCAGAGCGGTGTCCCGACTACGGGATCGACCACCCGCAGGGGGAAGACGGTGACACCGCCGTCTACTGGCGGCCGGAACACACGATGGAGCCGTTCCGCACCCAGATCGAGAACAACCTCGACCGAAAACACGGCCTGTACGCGCCGGACCACCTCCCGGGGCCGAGCGACCGGTCGGGGGACCTGTTCGACGGCTACGACCTGCTGAAGACGTTCGCGGTCCCCGTCGGCGTGACCGACCGCAAACGACTGACGTACGTCCTGAGCAAGTGGCGCTTCGAGTACACGGTGCGGGACGACCACCACCGACGCCACCTGAACCTGGCGCTGGACTGCGGGGTCGGCGAACGGAACAGTCTCGGGTTGGGACTGCTGAACCTCCCGAAACCCGACGAAGACGAGACAGAACCCGCCACGTCGCGAGCGACGAGCGAGGAGTCCACGGAGGCCCAGCGTGTCGAGTGAGCGCCCAGACAGGGACCGGCAGGACGAGAGCGACACCGAGCGGTCGCCAACAGAGGTTGCAGCAGAGGCGTTGGAACGACTCCCGAGCCGGCGTGTGGCCTCACTGTACGATCTCGCGGTGCAGTACGCGACGCTGGACTGGTACCAGACGGTCACCGGCGGCGAGATCGGCTTCGACCTCAATCCGGAGCATCTCAGTCTCATGACGCCGGACGCCAAGAGAGAGCTCTATGACGAACCCGACAACGCGCTCGTCGTCAACGTCGACCTGACCGGCGAGACGCCGCAGTTGGCGGACGGTGACGGGATCGAAGAACGGCAGGCCGTCGAGTTCCGGACGGTTGGGCGGAGTCAGCGGTACGAACTCGGCCACGCCTATCCGACGAACAAGACCAGTTCGATGACCGACTACTCGCTGACGACACACAAGTCCGCGAGCGAACACCATCTCGCGGGCGAGCGTGACGACGCCTGGGGGACCGCAAATGTCGTCGACCGGTTCACGCGGTGGGCACACTCGGAGGCGGCCGACGACGTGCTCGCAGAGTACGACGGCGACACAGGGGTGTTGGAGGGGTTGCGCGAACTCGGGAACGACGAGGACCACCTCCGGGAAGTCGCAACCAGGGCAGCGAGCCCGCTGGACCCGGACGACGAGGAGACCGACCACGAACTGTTCGTCACCGTCCAGATCGAGACACCGTCGTCAGACGGCTACCGCTCCCCCGGCTACTTCCCGGTGTTGAACGAGGTGATGGCCGAACAGAAGCGCGACCGACTGGAGTCGATGAACGTCGACTCCGCCGGCGAGGGGACGGGGTACGTTACCGGCGAGACAGGCCGCGTCACCGGTGCCTCTGGCGGACTGCTGGGAATGTACACGAAGCAACAACGTGAACATTTCCCGGGAGTGCCGAAAGACGGCACGACGGCGTGGCGAGCACGACCCGTGTCGCTGTCGACCGCGACGACACTGGCGACCGCCGACGGTATCTTCGAGTCGTTTTTTACTCGGCTGGGAGAAGGACGGCGGCTGTACGTGCTGCCGTACCTTCGTGGCCTGCCTGCGGAACTGGACCCGGAAACGGTCGTGACGTTCGTCAAGGAGGTGTTCGGCAATCTTCGGACGGCCGACGGTGGTGGTGCGTTCGAGGACGCTGTCGACGACCTGTTCGCCGAGCGACGGATCGAGACAGACGACACGAGTGCGGCCGGAGACGAAACGGGTCAGACCGACGGCAACACGGATCGAAGCGACGACGGTACCGACTACGCATCGATGCTGGGACTCGGCGACAGAGACGACGAGTCGGTGTACGACCACGTCGGTATCACGACGGCGTTGCTCGTCTCTGGCAACCCCGACCGGGTGTTCTTCCAGCATCTCCAGACGGACACGTACCGTCCGCGTCGGTTCGAGCGGGCCCGGACCAAGATCGCTCAGGAGTTGGTCCGAGACCGGTCGTTCGGTGATCGGCCGAGAAAACTCCGGGACGGTGGGTTCAGACTGCTTGGGACGAAAGTCCAGACGGCGCCCGTCGTGTTCGGGAGTGACTTCGAGCGGACGACGGCACCAACACGCTCCAGCCACGAGGTCGAGGGAACGCCGAAGGCGGGTGACAT
>JAHENP010000245.1 GCA_018609965.1 Haloferacaceae archaeon | reverse complement strand
TTTCTCTGTTCTCCGCACAATCCCGTGTTCGGCAGGTCAACTACTGTCGTCGGCGTGCGCCGGCACCCAGCACCATCCGCCTGCACACCACCGGCCGACACCAGTTCGTTTCAAAACTCTAACAACTCGCTGTTCAAAACGCGACGCTAGTTCAATCCGTCGTAAGATTTACTACCCGTAGTCACGTCAGGGTGAAACACGACGATGCGGTGGGCGCCGTGAAAAACGGCAGGGCGTGCCTACCGCCCTACCATCGCAGTGTCGTGCGAGGCGTCACACGACATGTGTTCGAACGATTCACCGTCAGTAAAACCTGACGGCACGGCAGACGCAGCGGAGCTTGCAGCCGACTACGAGGAGTTTCTCCTGGACATCGAAGAACAGCCGCTCCCAGAGTATCGGACCGACGAGCTGCGCGCACGGATCGAGGAGATTCGTGGCACGCTCGCGGTCGAGGGGGTCGCGTCGGCGGGCCAGCTCCAGCAGTTGTTGCGCACCGCCACGGAGGCGCTCGCGGACGTGCGCGCCGCCCGAGTCGTTTCTGCGCCGACGGGTCGCGATCTCGCGAACGCCGTTCCCGGCGCGGCCGACACCGGCGCGGCCTACGAGATGACAGAGACGGAACAACAACAGGCGACGAACGTCCTGATCGACCTCCTGTTCACGGTCGTCGAGACGCCCACCCACGAGGATCGACGGCGGCGCGAGGAGCCTGCGACCCGTGACGACGACGCTCGCGGCGACACCGACGACGGCGCTCGCGGCGACACCCGCGACGACGACGCTCGCGACGACACCCGCGACGACGCTCGCGACACCCGCGACGGCGCCCACAGCACGGACACCGAGGACGGGACCGACTTCGGGGTCACGGGATACGCCGGCCCGGAGTGACACGGACCGGCGGGCGGCGCTGACCGGTCCACACGCGGCCAGACGCGGACGCCGATCCATCCGTGTCGCCCGTCTGCCGGCGGTCGTCGTTGTACACCCGTCCACCACCACCACCCCCGATAGTTTTAACATTCTACCACCGCCACGGTCAGGTGACGCTTCGCTTGGAGGGCCGAAGCGTCAGCGGGGACCAACTCAGGGCGGCACGCGCCGCGTTTGCGGCGCGTTTTCCGCTTTCTGTCGGTCGAATCCGCCAGCGACGGCAGTCCAGTTAACACGTCGGCGCTCGTTCGTCGCCGTATGTCAGTCACGTTCGACTTCGAAGGCACAGTCGCACTGGTCACTGGCGCGTGTGGCGCGCTCGGGAGCGCGGCGGCGGCGGCGTTCGCCGACGCGGGCGCGACGGTCGCGGCCGCGGATGTCGTCGACGTAGACAGCGAGGACAGCCTCCTCGACCCGGAGACGGTCGATAGCTTCCACCGCGGGGACTTCACCGACGAGTCGGCCGTCGCCGAGGCCGTGGACGCGGTCGTCGCGGAACACGGCCGGCTCGACCACCTGCTCAACGTCGCGGGGACGTGGCGCGGCGGCGACCACGTCGAGGAGACGGCCGTCGAGACGTTCGACATGTTGTTGGACGTGAACCTGAAGACGATGTTCCTCGCGTCGAAACACGCGCTCCCACACCTCCAGGAGACGGACGGCGCAATCGTCTCCGTCTCCGCGGAGGCGTCACTGGAAGGCGGGACGGGTGACGCTCCCTACCGCGCGAGCAAGGCCGGTATCCGGCTGATGACGGAGTCGATTGCCGAGGAGAATCTGGGGACCGTCCGTGCGAACGCCGTGATGCCAGCCGTCCTCGACACGCCGATGAACCGCGAGATGATGGAGCCGAGCGACGACTGGGTCCAGCCGAGCGAGGTCGCGGAGGTGATGTTGTTCCTCTGTTCTGACGCCGCGGACGTGACCAGCGGCGCCGCCGTCCCGGTGTACGGGGAGTCCTGACGACGGCCCGACTCACGACCCCCGCGAGGGCCCCGCTTCGGCGCGGTCGCGCCGCTCACCTGCACCGTCGTCGTCTGCAGTGTCGTCCCCGTCACCCGCCCGCCGACTCCGAGCACGCTCGCGTGCGGCCCGGAGGTCGTCCGTTTCGGGGGGGTCTGCGGCCGTGACACGCTCACCGGGCGCGTCGTCCGACTTGTCGTCTCGTGGGTCGTTCGGCTCCCCGCTCCGGCGGCCGTCGCCGGAGACACGCCGGTCGGCGTCCGCGGCGAGTAGGTCGTCCAGCCGGCGTTCGAACGTCTCTCGGCTGATCTCGCCTTCGGCGTAGCGGCGTTGGAGGATCGCCTCCGGGTCCGCCTCGGGCGTCTCCAACCCCTCGCCGACGGCGTACGTCTCCGGGCTGTCGAGATTGCCGATCAGCGAGAGGTAGACGGGCCACAGCGCGGCGAGCGCGGCCACGACCCCCGGGGCACCGAGCGCGATCCCGAACACGCCGAGCACGAACGCCCCGAGTTCACCCAGGAAGAGCCCCCCGATCCCCGCGATCAGGGTCGTGCCGGCGACGCTACCGACGACCAGGCCGAACAACAACCGGCCGAGTGTGCCGTCCGGCGTGTAGTGTTCGATCAGTGCGTGGGTGCCGTGATCGTCGCGTGGAGGGCGTGTCATACCGGTGACTGGCGGGCGAGCGATACTAAAACCAACTGTCGTGTCCGCGCTCTGGCCCGACCGGGCTGTCGGCTCAGTTCTTCTTCTCGCGGACGGTCTTCCCGCGCCGCACCATGTCCTCACAGTGGGGACACGCCCGCGGACTCGTCACCTCTTCGGGCTCGAACACCTTCAGATACCGTTCCGTCACGAAGGCCCCGCAGTTCTGGCACTCTGGCACACCCATCCGAGCACCGCACGGCAACAAGCCAGTTGTGGATCGACGCCGCTCTGGGAACGACTGTCGTGGATGCGAACGGGTGGCCTAGTGTTATGCGCTCGGGGCGAGAGACCGGAGACGATGCCGACGCTGGTGAGTTGGAACTGCAACATGGCGTTCCGACGGAAACGGGATCTCCTCTCGAAGTACGACCCGGACGTGCTCGTCGTCCAGGAGTGTGAGTGTCCCGACACGGTCGGGGAGTGGGAGCCGTTTGCCGACTGGCGCTGGATCGGCGAACGGGAACACCAGGGGCTCGCGGTGTTCTCGGCGGACGGCACGCTGTCGACGCCCGGCGTGACACGACATGGTGGGCTGTTGACGCTCCCGGTGGTGACAGAGACCGGCCCCGACGTACTCGCCGTCTGGGCGAAGAACGACGAGACGACCCGGGAACACCGTTACATCGGGCAGGTGTCGCGGGCGGTCGCGGACTACGAGGCGTTTCTCGACGGCGAGACCGCGGTCCTGGGCGACTTCAACTGGAACCGGGAGTTCGACGACTCACCAAAGTATCCGCTCCACGACGATCTCGCGGGGGTGATCGAGCGCCTCCGAGCCCACGACATCCACAGCAGCTACCACCGCACCCGCGACTGTGCGTTCGGCGACGAACCGGAGCCGACGCTGTACATGCAGAAGAAGCGTGACCGGCCGTACCACATCGACTACGTCTTTCTCCCGCGGGCGACGTTCGCGTCCGACGTGACGGTGACCGTCGGCGCGTACGACGACTGGATCGACGCGAGTGACCACGTTCCGCTCGTTGTCGAGTGGTAACCAAACGAGTGAACTACCGATCCGTCCGCGGCCAACACTGTCTGCAGGAACACTATGCGTGATCGTCCTTTCTCGGCTACCACGGAGTCGAGATCAGCGTCCGTACTCACCGGACTCCTCGCGTGCCGTCTCGCTGGCTGCGGCTTCGAGTCCGTCGAGTGACGCCGAACGGAGCTCCGTCGACCCGGCGGCGCGGAGTGTCTCCACTGGGTCGTCTGGAATCGGAACGAGCTTGAGACCGCTGTCCAGCTCCACGAGGCTGAACGTGTCGCCGTACCGCTCGCGTGTTTCCTCGGGGGTCGTCACCCGCCCTCGGTTGTCCGCCTCCAGCTTGGTGGTCACAGTGTCACGTCGCAGTGCGCACTGCTGAAAGTTCCCCGGCTCAGTTTGAACTCGCAGTGAAAACTACTCACTGTGCGATTTCAGGTGTTGATCCACCCTCACTGACGCAGTCGAGCGATTGCCTCGCCGTCCCGTTGTTCGAGATCGACCAGCCCGTCGTCGGCCAGATCCGCCACCAGCCCACGGAGCCACTCACGGCCGTACTCACCCTCTGGTGCGTAGTCGACACGCACACGCGGGCCGAGACTGTCGAGCGCGAGCGGGCCGTGTTCCCCGAGCACCCGCACCACACGCCCGCGCATCTGCCGACGACTCCCCTCGAAGTCGGGTTGTTCGGGCACGTCCGGCGCGGTGAAATCCCCCGTCTGGTAGGCGCCACACGCGCCGCGCCAGGGACAGCCTGCCGTGTCACACGACGGCGTCGACTCACACGCCACCCCGCCCAACTCCATGATCGCGTTGTTCCAGACGCGTGACTCGCCGGCCGGCATCAACGCCTCGGCGGCCCGCTCGAACGCCTCGTCGTCGTCCGGCACGTCGAAGGCCCGGTGGAGTACGCGTTTCACATTGGTGTCGACCACCGCGCCGCCGTTGTCGAACGCGAAGGAGGCGACCGCGTCGGCGGTGTACGGCCCGACACCCATCAGTTCCTGCAGTTCGTCAGGGTCGTCGGGAAACGCGCCGTCGTAGTCGTCGATGACCTGGCCGGCCGCCTCGTGGAGATACTTCGCGCGGTTGTTGTACCCCAACGAGTGGTCAGACCAGAAGGCGACGACCGCCGCGCGGTCGTCGGCCGCCAACGCCTCAACGGTCGGCCACCGGTCGACGAACGCCTCGTAGGCGTCGACTACGCGTGACAGTTGGGTCTGTTGGCTCATCACCTCCGAGACGAGCACACGGTAGGGGTCGGTCGTCTCGCGCCACGGGAACGCGCGGTGGTCCGTCTCGTACCACTTGACGAGCGACTCGCGGACGGTCGCGACCTGGTCGTCGTCTGGGAGGTGCTTCGACACGTCGCGCCGTACGTCGGCGGCCCACTTCGACCCGTCGGGTCCGGTCGCACTCCGAGAGGGAAACGGACAGCGACGCCGCCAGCGTCGTAAGAGCGAAGCCGAACGGCTCACAACGACGCGCCAGTGGTCTCAATCGGCACGTCCAGCCCCCGAGAGTTGTTCACGGTGGTCGCCGTCACCGGGCTGGCAATCGCGCTCGTCGTCGCGCCACTGCTGTCGTACGCGGAGCCAGCGACAGTCGTCACGGACGGCGTCGACAACGCAACCGTCGTGACAAGCGTCGACAGCGAGGTGACACGGTCGACGTTCGGCCAGCCCCGAGTGACCGTCCACGTCGTCGCAGGCGAGGCGCGCCGGATCACCGCGAACACCCGCACGGGCACCGCCGTCGACTCCGTGCGGCTCGCGCCGACACAGACGAGCGTCGCGGTGGGGTGTGAACAGGGCCGGACCTGCGTGCTCCGGGTCCACGCCGCCGACGGGACGACACTCGACACGGTGACCGTCACCGTCGTCGCCGACGGCTGAGCGTGGCGACCGCCGATTCGGGCGGTTGTCCCCGGAGTGAGACGACAGTTACTTGATCGACCCACCGGAGTGGTCGGTATGTCGAGTCGGTTCGACGCCGCACGGTCGCGAGTCGACGCGACGGTCGGCGCCGTCACCCGGCTGACCGGCCTCCCGCCGGTCGTCGTCGGCGTCGCGGTCGTGACGGTGCTGTCGTTGTCGCTCCGACTCGCCGCGCTGGGGAACCGCGTCGCACACTTCGACGAGGGACGGGTCGCCTACTGGATCGTCCGGTACGCCGAGACCGGGGAGTTCCACTACCGGTACATCATCCACGGCCCGCTCGTCCAACACGTCAACCGGCTGGTGTTCCAGACGGTCGGCCGGAGCGACGTGACGATGCGGGCGGTGACGGCGACCTTCGGCGGCCTGTTGCCCGCGAGCGTGTTGCTCGTCCGCCGCCGGCTCCGCCCCGTCGAGACGGTGCTAGCGGCCGGGTTTCTGGCCGTCAACCCCGTGTTGGTGTACTACTCACGGTTCTTCCGGAGCAGCATTCTCGTCGCGGGGTTCATGCTCGTCTCGTTGTTCTGTCTCGTCCGGGCGTTCGACGACAGCCGACCGGTCTTTCTCCACGGCGCGGCGGTCGCGGCCGCGCTGGGGTTCGGCGCCAAGGAGAACGCCGTCGTCTACCTGCTCTGTTACGCCGGCGCCGGCGCGCTCTTACTCGACTACCACCTGCTGAATCCGCCGACGGCCGCGACCGGGACAGACGTGGTGCGTGACCGACTCGCCCGCCTCCGTGCGACGGTCACGGGGTCGACGGGTCGCCGACGAGTGGGCTACTGGACCGGCCACGCCGCAGTCGCCGCCGGGCTCGTCGGCCTGGTGACGTTGTTCCTGTTTGCCCCGCGTGATCCCAACGGGCTGGGGCTGTGGTCGAGTCTCGCCGACCCGAGCCGGCTCCCGACGCTCGTCGACACTACCGTCGCGGACATCCGCCGCGGGATGGAGTACTGGTTCGGCCACAGCGCAAGCACGAAATGCAACAAGGACAACCTGATCGCGGGGTACGTCTGTTTCCTCGAACGGACGCTGGGCGTGTTGTGGCGGTTCGCGCTCCCGTTGGTGGGTGCTGCCGTCGTCGGCTTCCTCGCGGAACGGTACGCCACCGCTCGCCCGCGGCCGTTGGTGATGTTGGCGAGCTACTGGGGGTTCGTCAGCGTGCTCGGCTACCCGCTGGGGACGGACATCTTCGGCGCGTGGATCACGGTCAACGCGTTGGTGCCGTTGGCGATTCCGGCGGCCGTCGGGCTCGGTGTCGTCGTCAGATGGGGGGTCGGCCGCGAGTGGGGCGGCAAGCGCCAGGAGACAACACCACTCCGGGCCGCGGTCGTGGCGTTCGTCGCCGTCTTACTGATCGCACAGACCGCGACCGCCGTCGGCACCGGTGTCTACACGAACCCGACGGCCGACTCGAACGAACTGGTCCAGTACGCCCAGCCGACTGACGACTTCCGGCCGGCGATCCGGGATCTGAGCGCGGTCGCGCCCGCCACCGACGGGACGGACGTGTTGTTCTACGGCTCCGAGCTGGTCGTCGACGGCGCCGGCGGGGGCCCGATCCCGGTGTGTACGGTGATGGTGCGGACGCTCCCGCTCCACTGGTACGTCCAGGTTGCCGGCGCGACCGGCGACTGCGCGCGGAACACGACGGCGTTAGACGAGGCGGTCGCTGCCGGACCGCCGCCGGTCGTGGTCGTCCACGAGGATCGCGCCGGGCGGGTCGCCGACCGGCTCCCGGGGTACGAGTCGTCCACCTACCGGCTCCGGACAGTCGGGCGCCCGGTGACGTTCTTCGTCGATCCGGATGCGGTCGGGAACGCGACACGGACCGACCGGGTGCCACCCTCCTGACGACGTACCGTTCGAGTAGCGACGGCGCTACCCCTCGAACCCGTCTTCGAACCGGAACGTCCCGTTCCGTTGGACAACCTCCCCGTCCACCTCGATCCGAGAGTCTTCGCTCATGTCGACGATCATATCCAGGTGGATCGACGACTCGTTGCGTTCGACGGGGCTGTCCTCGGGAACGTTCTTCTCGTAGGCACGCCCGAGCGCGAGGTGGACGGTGTCGCCCATCTTCTCGTCGAACAACATGTTGTAGGTGAACCGGTCGATCTCGCGGTTCATCCCGATCCCGAGTTCGCCGAGTCGGCTCGCGCCCGCGTCGGCCTCCAGGGTCGCCGCGAGCGCGTCTTCGTTCCGTTCGGCCTCGAACGCCGCCACCTTGCCGTCGGTGAACGTCAACCGCGCGCCTGTCACCTCGCGGCCGCGTGTGATCACCGGCTCGTCGAACAGGACCGTCCCCTCGGCGGAGTCTGGCACCGGCGCCGTGAACACCTCCCCGCCGGGGAGGTTGTTGCGGGCGTCGTCGTTGACCGTGACGGTGCCGTCGACAGACAGCCGAATGTCTGTCGTCTCGCCGGAGACGATCCGCACCGCCTCCGCAGGGTCGAGAATCTCGACCAGCTGTCGTTGGAACGCGCTCTGCGCGGCCCAGTCCATCGTCACCGCGTCGTAGACGAACGCCTCGTAGGCCGGCGTCGACATCTCCGCCTTCTGGGCGGTGCCGGGGTGGGGGAACTGGGTGCCGACCCACCGCGTGTCGAGCACCGCCTCCTGGACGGGCTTCCGGCGTTTCTCCAACGCGACCTGTCGGTCAGGCGGCACGTCCGCCGACTCGTGTTGGTTCGCTGACCCCCGGACACCGATCACCACGTCGGCCGCCTCCATCAGTGCCAGCGTGTGTTCTGGTATCTCCAACGCCTCCGGGTCCGCCGCCAGCGAGAACGCCCGACTGGCCCGGCCGGAGCGACTCACGACGAGTGGGTTGGCGTTCCGTTCGCCCAGTTTCTCGTGGAGTGCCGTCACCAACGGCTCCGTCCCGCCTCCCGCTCTGATCACCACGTCGTCGCCCGGTTGTACGTCCGTGGAGTGGTCGACAATCACTTCGGCGTGGTCGCGAACGCGCTTGTTCACCTCAGCCGCTACACGCGTCTCGGTATCAAACCCGACGGTGTGTCTCGCCGCTCGCGATACCCGGGTGTCGACCCACACCGCTCACAGATCAAGGCGTTCACGCAGGTCGGTAACCGTCTCCCGAGTCGCCTCGCCGGGGTCGGCCTCCTCGTCTGCGCCGGCCGGCCGACCGGCGACCGTCTCGTGGACCACGCCGACCCCCTCCGAGAGCGTGTCGAGGTCGTACCCACCCTCTAAGACGAATCCGAGGCCGGCGTCACACGACGCCGCGAGCGACCGGAGCCGGTCGGTGAGGACGGCATACCCCTCCGTCGACAGCCGCATCCGCGAAATCGGGTCGTGGCGGTGGGCGTCGAAGCCGGCGCTGACGAGCACCAGATCGGGATCGTACCCTCGCAGCGCCGGCAACACGGCCCGCTCGACGGCGTGACGGTAGTCGTCGTCGTCCGCGCCGGCCGGCAACGGCACGTTCAGTGTCGTCCCGGCACCCGCCCCCGCTCCGGTCTCGCTTGCGGCGCCACTCCCGGGGTAGATCCCCTGTTCGTGGACCGAGCCGTAGAACACGTCGTCCGTCTCGTAGAACAGGTCCTGTGTCCCGTTGCCGTGGTGAACGTCCCAGTCGAAGATGGCCGCCCGGTCGACGTTCGTCGCCGGGTCGTCGACGACCGCCCTGGCGGCGACGGCGGCGTTGTTGAAGAAACAAAACCCCATCGCGTCGTCCGCGACCGCGTGGTGGCCGGGTGGGCGACCAAGCGCGAACGGCGTCTCGCGCCCGCCGGCCGTGGTCGCTTCGCGGGCGGCCCACTCCGCCAGCCCGGCCGACCGGCGTGCGGCCGTGAACGTCGCCTCCGCGACGACCGTGTCGGGGTCCCAGTTCCCGCCGCCGGCCGCGGCGTACGACTCGAACTCGTCGACGTAGTCGGCGTCGTGGACCGCAGTGATCGTCGCGCGGTCCGCCGGTGTGGCCTCGACGTACTCCACGCCGTGGCGGCGCGACAGCCCCTCTCGGATCGCCCGGAGCCGGTCGGGCGACTCCGGGTGGCGGTGGCCGGTGTCGTGGGCGAGACAGTCGTCGCTGTAGCCGAACCGCATCTCACTCGAACAGGGCGAAGTACGTCTCGATGTCCTCGGCCTGTACCGTCCGACGGTCGGCGTGGCGCGCGAGAATCGCCGCCGCGTGGGCGACGTTGTCGGCGTACCCCTCCAACACGTCCGCCAGCGCGATCCGAGCGTCCATCGACACCCGGTAGCTGTCGTCAATCTCCAACCGGGCGATCCGGTCGACCGGCGCGATCGGCAGGGTCAGCGCCTCCCGGTCGATCACCTGTTGGACGCCGAAGTCGTCGGCCATCAGTGTCTTCCGCCCGGCCGTCGCCGCTGCCCCGGCGGCGTCGACCGCCAACGACGCGCCGTGCGACTGGATGCGACGGGCCAACTCCTCGGCCGCGTCGGCGCTCACACGGAGGTCACCGGCGTTGCGCCGGATCACCTCGTCGACCGGCGCGAACGGCAACTCGACGCTCATACCCCTTACTCCCGTACCTTGCCTGTATAACGGTTTTCCTCGCGTCCTCGCGGCGTCTGTCGGTCTTTGGCGGCGCGACTGCGCCGACCGACGCGACCGCGCCGACCGACGGGACCGACACGCCCGAGAGAAGACGCGAGTGGCGGCGTCTGGCCCGCCCGCGCCCGACTCGCAGTGTTTTTACCGGCGAGTGGCGAACTACCCAACACTATGGCCGAAGAGAGTGCCCAGTCCACGGGGAGTGCCGGTCGGTTCGGCGCGCGCTACGGGCGGGTCGCCCGGCGACGCGTCTCGGAGATCGAAGCGGAAATGGAGTCGGAGACGGTCGACGGCGACTCAGTCAAACGGATCGGCACCGGGATCTGGGTCGACGAGGAGACCGGCGAGACGTTCACCGGCGGCGCCTACCGAGCGGAGACTCCTGGCGGTCGCGGCGTGAAGCGCTCGATCCGCGCCGCCCTGGAGACGGACGACGAGTGACGCGACGGCCGCAAGACCGGAGTGGCTCCGTCACCACGCGACACACGAACGCGACTCCGACGCGACACAACAGATGAGCTACAAGTGTTCCCGGTGTAAACGAGATGTCCAGCTCGACGAGTACGGCGGCGTGCGGTGTCCCTACTGTGGCCACCGCGTCCTGCTGAAGGAACGGTCCGCCGACGTGAAGGATGTCGAAGTCGTCTGAGGCTGTGGTCGCCGACAGCGAGACTCAACAGCGCCCACACCATGTCCACGAGGCGACAGTGTCGCTCCCGTGTGCCGACACGGCGCGTGCGGCACACGTCGCCGCCGCCCTCGGAGTCGAGACGGGGACCGTCGACGACGACCGCTCGCGTGCCAGCGTCTCACGCGACGGCCGTCGGGTGACCGTGACGGTGACCGCGAGCGACCACACGGCGCTGCGGGCCGGACTCAACACCTGGCAGCGACATCTCGCGGTCGCCCGACGGGTCGTCGACGTCTGACCGGCAGACGGTCGAGGGACGCCGCCCTGTTCGTCGGCCGCCACCACCAACCCGAAGTGTGTGGACGGTGTCGACCCCAGTATGCCAGAGGAGGCGGAGACGGCGGACCCAGTTGGCGAGGCGGAACACCCACAGGAAGGAGAGGGTGAACGGTTCCCGGACATGGGCCGTGTCGTCGACGCGAGCGACTTCCTGATGCACGTCGTCGAGACCGCCGGGGCCGTCGTGTTCGCGTTGTTGTTCGGAATCGGGCTGATCGATCTGGTGGTGTTGATCGTCGAGTCGGTCCAGTCTGGCGAGATCAGGGACCCCGCGGTGGTGGTGGCGTTCGTCGACCGCGGGCTCCTCTTGTTCATCATCGCCGAGGTGTACCAGACGGTCGTCGCGTACGTCCGTGGGCAGTCCCCGCGCCGGATTCTCCGGCTCGTCATCTTCACCGGGCTGATCGCGATCATCCGGAAAGTGATCGTCTTCCGGACCGAGGTGTACGGCTCGAAGATGGAGGCGTTGGTCGTCGCCGCCACGTACGCGCTCTTACTGGTCGGGTTGGGGATGGTGATGCTCATCGACCAACGCGCCGGCCTGTTCGAGGAGTAGCCGGCGCCCGGTCTACTACAGTTCCTCGCTGGCCGCGCGGAACAGTCCGTCCATGATCTCCGGGGTTGTGGGGTGGTACGCCCGGTCGGGCACCGCCCGAACGTCTGCGCCGCGTTCGACCAACAGCTGTGCGGTCTTGGCCATCACGTCCGCGTGGTAGTGGAGGCCGTGGTAGCCCAGCACCGCCCCGTCGTCGCGGTCGACGATCAGTCGTGCGAGCCCATGTGGGGCATCTTTCGTCTTAAACACACCGTCGTCTTCTGCACGGCGTTGGACGACCACCGTCTCGTGGCCCGCTTCCCGCGCGGTCTGTGCGGTGTGGCCCACCCGGACGTACGGGTACGTTGCCGCGCCGGAGAACATCACGTAGTGTGGTGTCGGGTCGTACTCGGTCAACGGCTCGCCGGCGGCGTCCGCGAGGATGTTCTCGGCGGCGACGTGGCCCTGTTCTTTCGCGACGTGCAACACCGGATCGCGGCCGTTGGCGTCGCCGACGACGTACGTCCGCCCGCTCTCGTCGGCGGTCGCGCGCATCGTCGCGTCCACCCACCCCGGCTCCGGCTCGACCCGCGTCGCGTCCAACCCCACCCCGTCGACGTTCGGCCGCCGACCGGTGAAACAGAACAACGCGTCTGCCTCGACAGCCCCGTACGCGCCGTCGTGGTCCGTGTGGAGTCGGACCCCGTCGTCGGTCTGCTCCACCCGTTGTTCGTACGTCTCGGTGACGATTTCCACGTCGAACGCCTCGCGGTAGAGCGACAGCAGCTCGTCACCGAACGCCGGCGGGGCGTCGTCCAACGGCCGCGCGTCGTGTTCGATCACGGTCACGTCGACGCCCGCCTCCGCGAGATACGGCACCAACTCGATCCCGACGTAGCCGAACCCCATCACGACACCTGACTCCGGGAGACTCGTCGCGTCGAGCACGTCCGCGCTGGTCCAGTGGGGAACGTCGTCGATCCCCGGCAGCTCCGGGACGTTCACCGTCGAGCCGGTGGCGACGACGACGTAGTCCGGCTCGATCCGGTCGCCGCTCCCGACGAGTTCCAGTTCCCGTGGACCCCGAAACCGGGCCGTGTCCCGCCGGAACTCGACGCCCGCCTCGTCGGCGAGCCGGTCGGTCGCGGCGCGGCGGTGTGCCGCGAAGTCGGTGGTGTGGTCGTTTTTCCGGTCGACGATCCGTTCGAGATCCATCTCCGGGGGGTCGCCGTCGAGCCGGTCGTCGTGGCGCGCTTGGAACCGGTGTTGTGCCGCCGACAACACCTCTTTGGAGGGCATACAGCCGCGGAGGATACACAGCCCGCCGCCGGGGTCGCCGTCGTCGATCATCGTCAGCCGATCGACCGGCTCGTCTGGACCGGTGTGGTCGACGAGTCGTTCCGCGACGGCGACACCGGCGCTCCCGTACGCGCCGATCACTGCGACGTGCATGGCTCTTCTTGACGCGCCGGGGGTAATAGTGGTCCGTGGCTGTGCGCGGCGACGGGCGGGCGGCAACGGCCCGACCGGATCAGGCGACCGCCAACGACAGCTCCCAGGTGA
>JAHENP010000244.1 GCA_018609965.1 Haloferacaceae archaeon | reverse complement strand
GGCTACGGGCCGATCCCGACCATCCCGTTCTCCAGCGCACTCGCACAGCCGTTGTCGACGATGCCGAGCAGGTCGAGCACGATACTCCAGAACCCACAGGTCGCGTTGGAGGCGTTGTTCGTCTCGGTCGTGTCGGCGGCGTCGGACGCCGCGACCGCGGAGCCAGCCTGCGCCGTGAGGAGCCCCACGACGAGCATTGCGGCGACCAGTAGCCGAGCACCACCGCGGAGCCGAGCGAGCGTTCGCGTCCGTCTCGTTGACTCGTTGCGAGCCATGTTCACACAGAGCAACTACGGGTAGTTATAGTTTTCTCTAATCAGCCGTAAAATCCTCGTTGAAGAAAACACAACTCTGGGATGATAATTAGGGTACTTGAACCCACCCACACCGAGGGAGGAAGTGTATGAATCCGACACACGGCGCCGGGAGGCGCCCGGCAATTCTTACGAAAACACTATGCCGCGAGAGTGGCAGGTTCAGGTATGCGAAGGTGGGTACCGTGAGCACGCTCGAACGCGATCCGACGGAGGATATGGTACGGGTACTCGACGAGGACGGGGGCGTTGTCGGCGACGTGCCCGACCTCGACAACGACGAACTCGTCGAGATGTACCGGCAGATGAAACTTGCCCGTCACTTCGACGAACGCGCGGTGTCGCTCAATCGGCAAGGGCGGATGGGGACGTACCCGCCGTTGTCGGGCCAGGAGGGGGCACAGATCGGCTCCGCGATGGCGATGGCGGACGACGACTGGATGATCCCCTCCTACCGGGAGCACGCGGCGGCGCTCGTCCGCGGACAGGGGTTGACAGAGACGCTGCGCTACTGGATGGGTGACGAACGCGGTGACAGCCCCGACGAGGGGACGAACGTGTTCACCGTCGCGGTGCCGATCGCCTCACAGATTCCCCACGCGACGGGGATGGCGTGGGCAGAGAAGCTCCAGTCGGACGGCGACCACGGGGCGTTTCTCTGTTACTTCGGCGACGGCGCCACCAGCGAGGGGGACTTCCACGAGGGGTTGAACTTCGCGGGCGTGTTCGACACGCCGAACGTGTTCTTCTGTAACAACAACCAGTGGGCGATCTCCGTCCCGCGTGAACGCCAGACGGCAAGCGACACGCTGGCACAGAAGGCACAGGCGTACGGCTTCGAGGGCGTTCAGGTCGACGGGATGGACCCGTTGGCGGTGTACAGCGTCACGCGGGAGGCGCTCCAGAAGGCACGCGACCCCGAGGAGGAACAGCCCCGGCCGACGATGATCGAGGCGGTCCAGTACCGTTTCGGCGCACACACCACCGCCGACGACCCGTCGGTGTACCGCACCGACGAGGAAGAAGAGCGCTGGCGCGCGAAAGACCCGATCCCGCGGTTGGAGTCGTACCTCCAGAGTCAGGGGGTGCTCGACGACGACCGGATCGAGGCGATCCAGGCGAGTGTGGAAGACGAGGTGGCCGACGCCATCGACGAGGCGGAGGCGACCGCCGACCCGGACCCGCAGTCGATGTTCGACCACGTCTACGCGGAACAGACCCCGGAGCTCCGCGAGCAGGCCGAGCGGTTCGCCCAGCTCCGCGAGAAACACGGCGACGACGCCTTCCAGATTGAGTGAACCCATGAGCACACAGACACCAGACACCGAGGCGACACAGAGTCTCACGCTCGTCCAGGCGGTCAGGGACGGGTTGGCGACGGAGATGCAACGGGACGAGGACGTGGTCGTGATGGGGGAAGATGTCGGGAAGAACGGCGGCGTCTTCCGTGCGACCGAGGGGTTGTACGATGAGTTCGGCGAGGAGCGCGTGATCGACACGCCGTTGGCGGAGTCCGGCATCGTCGGCACCGCCGTCGGGATGGCCGCGATGGGGATGAAACCGGTCGCGGAGTGTCAGTTCTCCGGGTTCATGTACCCCGGCTTCGACCAGATCGTCTCACACATGCCGCGGCTCCGCACGCGTTCCCGCGGCCGGTACACCTGTCCGATGGTGTTGCGGGCGCCGTTCGGCGGCGGTATCCGCGCGCCGGAACACCACTCGGAGTCGAAGGAGGCGTTCTACGCCCACGAGGCCGGGCTGAAGGTCGCGATCCCGTCGACCCCGTACGACACCAAGGGAATGTTGACCGCGGCGATCCGCGATCCGGACCCGGTCGTGTTCTTAGAGCCGAAGCTGATCTACCGCGCGTTCCGCGGTGACGTGCCCGAGGAGCCGTACGAGGTGCCGTTGGGCGAGGCCGCCGTCCGGCGGGAGGGGACGGATGTCTCCGTGTTCACATACGGCGCGATGACTCGTCCGACGTTGGACGCCGCCGAGGAACTGGCCGACGACGGGATCGACGCCGAGGTGGTGGATCTCCGGTCCGTCTCCCCGTTGGATCGGGAGTCGATCGTCGAGTCGTTCCAGAAGACCGGGCGCGCGTGTGTCGTCCACGAGGCGCCGAAAACCGGCGGGTTGGCCGGCGAGATCACCGCCATCCTCCAGGAGGAGGCGTTGTTGTACCAGGAGGCACCGATCCAACGCGTCACTGGCTACGACGTGCCGTACCCGTTGTACGCGTTGGAGGACTACTACATGCCCAACGAGGCGCGCGTCGCCGAGGGAATCCGCGACGCGGTGGAGTTCTGAGATGACACGCGAGGAGTTCGAGCTCCCGGACGTCGGCGAGGGGATCGCCGAGGGAGAACTGGTCAACTGGATCGTCGAGGAGGGAGACACGGTCACCGAAGACCAGCCCGTCGCCGAGGTGGAAACGGACAAGGCGGTCGTCGACGTGCCGTCACCGTTCAACGCCACCGTCGCCGAGCTGCGCGCCGAGGAGGGGGAGATGGTCCCCGTCGGCGACGTGATCGTCGTCTTCGACACCGGCGACGGAGCGTCCGACGACGGGTCTGCAGAGACCAGCAGCGCGGACGCGGTCGGTGACACAGACGCGACCGACGACGGGGCGAGAGCCGACAGTGGCACAACAGCCGGGACGGAGCCGGCGGCACCGGCTGCAGTCGAGAACGGTGAAAGCGAGGTCGCAGACGGCCGCGTGTTCGCGCCGCCCTCGGCGCGCCGAGAGGCACGCGAGCGGGGTGTCGACATCACCGCAGTCGAGGGGACCGGTCCAAGCGGTCGGATCACCGTGGCGGACGTGCGCGACCACGCCGAGTCGTCGAGCGACCCGGAGCCGAAGGCAGTCGACATCGACGCCGGCGAGTCGGTCGTCTCTGGCGGGGCGACTGGATCGTCCGCCAACGGTGCCGTTGCCACTGACAACGCGTCGGCTGCCAACGGCACAGCAACGGCAGAATCCGTCGAGTCGGCCGACCGCGACCGGACGCTGGCGGCGCCCGCCACCCGGCGGGTGGCCGACGAGGAAGGTGTCGATCTCGACACCGTTCCGACAGACGAGCGTCGCGACGGCGAGGCGTTCGTCACCGCCGAGCAGGTGCGGGCGTACGCGACCGCACAACGGGAGGCACAGGCCACAGACGCCGCCGCGGCCGGTGGTGGCTCTGCGTCGGCTGCGGACACGGCTACTGCGGGAGCATCGGCGGGTTCGGCCACTACGGAGGCGTCCGCAGACACCGGAGCGACGGCGGACGACGGCGTCGCCGACACGGTGGCCTACCGGGGTGTGCGCCGGACCATCGGCGAGAAGATGGCGGAGTCGAAGTACACCGCCCCGCACGTCACCCACCACGACACGGCGGTCGTCGACGACCTCGTCGACACGCGCGAACGGCTCGCCGAACACGCCGCCGAGCGCGACGCCTCGCTCACCTACATGCCGTTCGTGGTGAAGGCAGTGGTCGACGCGCTCCGTGAGTTCCCGATCCTCAACTCCCAGCTGAACGAGGACGACGAGGAGATCATCATCCGGGACGACTACCACATCGGGGTCGCGGTGGCGACCGACGCCGGACTGATGGTGCCGGTCGTCGAGAACGCCGACCAGAAGGGGCTCGTGGAGTTGTCGAGTGAGATCGCCGACCTGGCGGCGCGTGCCCGTGACCGGGAGTTGGCACCCGAGGAGCTCCGGGGGAGCACGTTCACCATCTCCAACTTCGGCGTCTTCGGCGGGGAGTACGCCACGCCGATCATCAACTACCCCGAGACCGCGATCCTGGGGATCGGCGAACTCGACGAGCGGGCGGTCGCGGAGGACGGCGCGGTGCGGGCCGCACCGACGATGCCGTTGTCGGTGTCGATCGACCACCGCGTCGTCGACGGCGCCGAGGCCGCCCAGTTCACCAACGAGGTGATGAACCGGCTGGAGTCGCCGGAACTGCTACTGCTGTAGTTCCCCACGCAGTAGTCTCCCACGTACCAAGCAGCAGTCACCCGCGCAGCCGGCCACCGTCGACGGGGAGCGCGACCCCGTTGACGAAACTCGCCGGCTCCGAGGCGAGAAACGCGACGACCTGGCCGAACCCGGTCGGATCGCCGATCCGATCCAACGGGATCGCGCTCGCCCAGTCGTCGAGCCCCGCCTGGTAGCTCTCGTAATCGCCACGCTCGATGCCGGCTTCGATCAGTTCCTCGATCCGGGCGGTCTCGTGAGCGCCCGGCAACACCGCGTTCGCGCGGATCGACGGCGCCCAGTCGCGGGCGACGCTCTTGATCACGCCGATCACCCCCCGGCGGACGGCGTTCGACAGGATCAGATTCTCGATGGGCTCGGCGACACTCGTCGACGTGATCGCCGTCACCGTCCCCTTCGGGCTCTCTGTGAGGTGGGGGCGTGCGGCCCGGAGCGTCCACACCACACTCATCACGAGCGTGTCGTACGCGCCGTACCATGCCTGGTCGTCGGTGTCCTCGAACGAGCCCGGCGGCACCCCGCCGGCGGAGGTGACGACGTGGTCGATCCCGCCGAACGACTCGACGGTCGCGTCCACGAGCGCCTCAACCTCTGTGGGTGCCGTCAGATCCGTCTCCACCGCCAACACCTCGCCGGGAGTGTCTGCCATCTCCGACTCTGCGGCCGCCAGCCGCTCGGGCGTGCGGCCACAGATCACGACGTTCGCGCCCGCCGCCGCGAGCGCCGACGCGGACGCGAACCCCAGCCCGCTCGAACTCGCCGTCACCAGTGCCGTGTCGCCGTCGAGTCCCAGATCCATACCCACGGTTCGAACGGCGACTGCAAAAGTCGACGGCCTCCGTGGCGTCGTCCGCGAGAGACGACCGCGGCCGGTCAGTCGGAGCGCCGCACCTCGACGGCGCCGTCGGCAGCGACGCTCACCAACAACGGCGTCGTCACCGCACGCCCCTGGACGGCGTCACCGGCGGCGTCGGACACCAGTTTCATCAGATCCGGCGCGGTGTAGTTCACCTTCACGTCGGCGGCGTCACAGGCGTCGTACACCGTGTCTGGCACGTCGTACAGGTCGGTGTCGGCCGGGATCTCGACCCGGACGGCCGCCGACAACGCCTCCGCGACCGAGGCGGTCTCGCGTGCGCGGGCGACGTTCGCGCGAGCGCTCGACTCGACACTGGAGACGTTCGCACGGGAAGTGCCCAGCCGGTCGGCGATGGTCGACTGCCGGAGGCCACGCTCCCGTAACGCCAACACCTCCGCCTGCCGTCGCGTCAACACGTTCTCCGCGGGGTCGAACCCCGCCCGTTCGAGCAGCGTGTCGGCGTCGGGAACCGCCGGTTCGTCTGTCACGTGCGCGTATCGGGAACACGGGAACCTAAACCCGTCTGTCGGCGACTGTGAGAGCGTCGTCCGACGGAGTCTGGACTGTCCACCCGTGCGTGCCGTTCGTGGCTGGGGTCAGCCGCCCCAGAAGTTCTCGCGGGAGCCGAGCCGGTCGTCGTCGAGCCCACGACGGTCGGTGTCGTCGTCGTCGGTCGCGTCCGTCACCTCCGTGTCAGTCGCCGCCTCGTCGTCCTCGGGGTCGTGTTCGGCGACGACCTTGTTCGCGCGGGCGTGGTTCTGTTTCACCTGGTCGATCCGGACGGTGACACGAGCGGGCGGGAGCACGCCGTCGACGAGAACGATGAACCCATCGTCGGTCTTGCCGACGCCGGCGCCACTCTCGTGGATGTCGTCGACGTCGAGTGTCACCTCCTCACCCGGCTTCAGTGGCTGTGACTTGAGATCCGAGATGGGCATGTCGTAGCTGGCACACCACTCGGCGCCGCCGCGGTCGCCGTAGTGTGAACACCCCATCCCCTGGATGCGCTCGGAGTACCGGGGGCACTCGTCCGCGAGTGGACAGTCCGCCATACCACACCGTCTCGCCGAGAGCGATTAATCCTTTGTGTCCGGCCCCGGCCGGTCCGGCGTCTCTGTGGTAGTCGGCCGACAATCGACCCCGAGCCGTGGCCACGACGAACCCCTGCCGACGAACGGGTCAAAAGCTCCCAAAAAATACTTACCCATAAGAGAAGGGAAGGGGACAAGATGAGGAAGATAACCGAACTAAAGACTCTTGATTTAGTCTACGGAGCTGCCATCTCTGGTGGCGTGTATGTAGACCTGTGGCAGTATGGATTTCCGAGCTACACCGCTTTCGCTGGTACCGTGTACGGGTTCCTCGGCATTGTATCTGGAATATCCATAGGATTATATAAGAGTTATCTATCTTCAAAAACAGAATGGCTTCTATTTGCATTATTTACAGTCATAGCGTTTCCACTTCTCCACATTACCTCGTCGGCTGAATTCGGCCTCACTCTTCTCACTGGAACATGGACGGCCATCGTCGTAGAGCGTCTATGTGAGACAGACTCTGCGGATCGATAGCGTCACACCAGCAACAGAACGCATCGTAGTTGTCTTCCTTAAGTATCGTAGCGACACAGGTCGCACACTCCTTGGTTAACCAACCCCTTGAGACGGCGCAAGCTCTACAGGCGACAACCTCAACTACGTAGTTGTTCACTAGATCCGAGATGCAGTCGGTGTCCGGTGTGCCACACGGTGCACACGCCGTGAGTGGACTCCCGAATAGTGCTGTACATGCACAGTCGTTTTGAGTGGAGGCTCCGCTCTGCTTCTCCGTTACTGGGAACACTAAACTGTCGCTCTTATTTTCCAATGCACGCTCCACCTCTGGAGAGACCTCGCCCCCCCGAACAACCTCCTTCGTCGTCAGGTAGCCGTAGGGGGAGATCTCGTCGAGCGTGTTCCAGACAACGGCACCTTTGTACTGTGGTGTTGTTGAATCCAGTGTTGCCCGACTTGACTCCTCACTCGTGAACGGGACCCGTACGAAGCGCCACTCCTTGCCCTTATACGTCGACCGATACGCAGAGACGTTTTGCTGATCGGGTCTGAGTCCGTGGCTCCGTAGCTGCTCCCGCGTGGCGTTTGGTTTGTCACTCCCCAGTGCCTTCTCAACGAGTCTGTCTTCCTCTTGTTGATCAAGTTCTGTGATTGTCTTGTCGGCGTCCAGTTCGACATCCGCCTCGCGTTCTGCGGCTGCTGTGCCCGACCCGACGAACATTGTCGCCACCGTCGCTGTCAAGAATCCCCGGCGGCTGCTGTTACGCTCCGCAGACAGGGCTTCCCAAGCCTCAGCACACCCGCCTCCGTCGTCTACTGGTTCGCTCAGCTCTGTGGGATACTCCTCGATTGACTGCTCTCGGTCTTGCGACATTGGAATAGAAACACCTTCTCAACTTAACTCATTTTTCTATTTACGTGTAGATTCGAATCGTAGCTACTTGCATAGACGGTCGTCTAACGCACAGACAGCAGAAACAATATACCGATTGCTCACCGTCTATCGGGCATGGGACTCGTTGACGACGTTATCGACCTCCTCACTGCCGACCCGTCGCTGACAGTGATCCTCGCCGGGCTGTTGCTGCTCGT
>JAHENP010000243.1 GCA_018609965.1 Haloferacaceae archaeon | reverse complement strand
GGATTCGAATCTAGCATCCAAACACCTCCGACACGGAACCAAACCGGAACAACCGGCTCCACGGGTGGGGAACAACCTCGCTCTGCGACAGCAAAACTACACACAACTCCACACAGAATAATACAAAACACCGACAATCAGACCGCTGTCTAATATGAACATTGAAGTAGCTAGACTGCGGTAGTTGTCGCTACGAAGCGCGGGACACGGCCCGAAAATGGCCAGGCGTGCGGAGACACGCCCGACCGCGCTTCGCCAGGCACGAAGCATGCTCGACCAACCAGTCGGCGGTATTCAACGTTCCGCCACGCTCGCGGTACCGACAGCCGAACGACTCGCGATCTCGACGGAGGCTTGCCGATGAGCGACGCCTCCGAGACACCAGAGGTCATCGACACCTTCGCAACCGACACCCCGCAGCCGACCTACGTCGGCGTCAGTGTCGGCGTCGACACCCTGATCGTCGCCGCGCCGGCAGACGCCCGGTTCGGCACGCAGTTGGTAATCGAGGGCGACCACCTCCGAGAGCAGTACGAGACGCTCCGGCGGACCACACAGGCACTGCAGTGGGTAGACTTCGACACGACCGCAGGCGAGACACAGGTGTTCGCCGCGCTCTGGCACCAGTTGCGGTCGCAGGTGTACAGGGCCGCGACGCGGACAGTCGAACACGCCCAGCAGTTCGACGCGCCCCGAGTCGTCCTCACGGAGCGGTCGCTCGCGGGGCCGTCGTTGTGGGAGCGCCGGACGAGCGAGGGATTGGGTGCGTGGCTTCCGGACGCGCTCCAGCAAGCCGTCGCCGAAAAGGCGCGTGCGACCGGCGTTCCGGTCGTCCGTGTCGACGCCGACACAGCGCGTGCGAGCTGCTACGCCTGTGCGGAACGCGGACGGATCGACGACGGCGCGGTGGTGTGTTCGACGGCGGCGTGTCCCGTCGACCGCGTCGCTCGCGACCGGAACACCGCGGTGGGTCTCGCACGAGCGGGTCGGACTGACTGAGCCGGGCGAGAACCGTCACTCCCGAACGCGTCACGCCCTAGTGAAGCGCCAGCAGAGAGTTCCGATCTTTCGACTGTCGCAGTGGTCGAGAGAACGCGCCGGCGACGAACACCGTCCGGGCCAACGGCTCCGTCGGGCGCGGCGCGACGGGCCGCCACCCCAACTGAGCCGATCCTGCCCGTTGCGGAACCGGTCACTCTGACCCCCTCGGGTAACGACATCGTCTCGAAGATACCTTTTCGGCCGGATGGCGGTTACTGACCGCCGCGTCCGCGACCACCTTCCGAACGCGTCGCTCTCCCGTCGCCACGCCGACGGACAGCCTGCCGACCCGTCGTGTTCGAGGACACCGAACAGTTCACCGTAGTCCAACCCGCCCGGCTCGGTGATCGTCTCAGCGAGTCGAGCCACCGTCGACCATCCGACGACACCCGACTGGTCAGTCCGTCGACGGCACCGCGTCGACAGTCGCAGTGGTGAGTGACTGGTCTTCGGTGAGGATCTCGAATGCGGCACCCCCCAGCGGGCTGTCGGTCGCCGAGATCTCCCAGCCGTGGGCGGCGACGATCCGGGCGACGTGTGCGAGCCCGAGCCCACTCCCGTCGCCGGCCGAGTAGCCGAGCTCGAACAACGAGTCGCCGTCGTCCGGCAGTCCGGGGCCGTCGTCCGCGATCAACACGCCCTTGCCCGTCGACGTGACGAGGATTCGGGGGCTGTCACCGTGTTCCACCGCGTTCTGGAGCAGGTTCTCCATCGCGTGGACGAGGTGGCTCCGGTCGCCCGAGACGGTACAACTGTCCGGGAGGTCGACATCGAGTGTCGCCCCCTCGTGGTCGACACTACACCACGCCTGTCGCGTGACCGTCGGGAGCGACACCGTCTCGGGGTCGTCGACCGTCCACCCGTCACTCGCCAACTCAGAGACGGCGTCGGTCATCTCCTCCAGCCGGGAGACGACACGCCGTGCCTTCGCGAGCGTCTCCTCGTCGTCCGTCTCGACGAGCGACAGACAGCCCCGGAGCGTCATCAGCGGCGTCTTCATGTCGTGGGAGATGAACTGCGCAATCTCGTCGAGCCGGTGGTTCTGCGTCTTCAGCGCGGAAACGCGTTTCTTCCGATCGCTGATGTCGCGGACGACGCCCACGACGGCGATCTCGCTGGCACCCAACAACGCGGCCATCTTCACCTCCACTGGCACCCACTCCCCGGTGCCGGTCTTGATCCGTTTCTGGTAGGTCGTCACCTGCGTCTCGGAGTCGGGATCGGTCACCTTCGTGAACGCCTCCCTCGCACGGTCGACGTCGGCCTCGGCGGTGATCTCGGCGTAGTGGGCGCCAAGTAGGTCCGTCGGCGCGACCCCGATGGCGTCACACAGCGTCTGGTTGACGAACGCGAACCGGCCGTCGGCGTCGAACGCACAGACGGGATCGGTGATCGTGTGCAACAACGCCGCCTCCGAGAGCCCGACGTCGCCGCGGACGTACCGCCCGGTGGCGTCGAGCGCGGTGATGTCCCGTGCGACGATCACGCCCAGTTCGTCGTCGGCCGCGTGCAACGACACGCGTTTCGTGAACCCCTCGCCGTCCGACCGGCGGGCCAACAGGTCGCCGGTCCACTCCTCGCCGTCGGCGAGTGTGTCGAACGTCTCGGTGAACTGGGCGGCCGCGTCGTCGGTCAGCGTCTCCGTGATCGGGGTGCCGACGACCGCCTCCGGATCGGTGCGGTGCATGTCGGCGTACTTCCGGTTCACCTCGACGTACCGACCCTCCCGGTCGACGGTGGCGATCCCCTCGCTGGCGCGGTCGATCGCCGCCGCCTGCCGGCGCACGCGGGTCTCTGCCTCCCGGTGGGCGACCGCGTCGACGATCCGGTTGGCGAGCAGTTCGTACACGTCCGACCCGGTATCTTTTTGAAGGTAGTCGGTCACCCCCGCCGAGATCGCCTCGCTCGCGACCGCCTCTGACCCCTGGCCGGTGAACAGGATCACCGGGAGACTCTCCGAGTGTGCCCGGACCCGTTCCAGTAGCTCGATCCCGTTCATCCGTGGCATCTCGTAGTCCGTGACGAGACAGTCGAACGCCGACGACTCTCGGAGCCTGTCGGCCGCTGCCGTCGGGTCCGTCTCCGTCGTCACACTGATCCGGTCGTCCGTCCGCTCCAACGTCTCCTGCAACAACCCACCGAAGGCGGCGTCGTCGTCGACGTGGAGCACAGAGACGGTGTCCATTCTTGACATTACCAGTTTTCGCATCCACCTAACCGTTGTGTTTCTGTCTCGAAGGGCGTGTATCAACACAGCAGAGTCGGCGGTCGCGGGGAGAAGGTTGCGGGGCGGCGCCTCACTCCTCGAAGTAGGACAACACGGCGCCTTTCGTTTCGCGGAACGCCTCGCTCGTCTTGTCGCGGGGGCGGTCGGGTGGGCCGTCGATCACGTCGACGACGGTGCCGGGACCCTCCGAGAAGACGACGATCCGGTCGGAGAGGTAGACGGCCTCCTCGATGTCGTGGGTGACGAACAGGATCGTCTTCTGTGTCTCCTGCCAGATCGACAGCAGCTCTCGGTGGAGCGTCGCCTTCGTCCGGGCGTCGACGGACGCGAACGGCTCGTCCATCAGGAGGATCGGCGGGTCGACCGCCAGCGCCCGCGCGATTCCGGCGCGTTGGCGCATGCCGCCGGACAGCTCTCGGGGGTACTGGTCGGCGGCGTCTGCCAGCCCGACCAACGACAGGCAGTGGTCGACACGCCCCCCGACCGTGGTGTCGGGCGGCGGCCCGACCTCTTCGAGCCCGTAGCGGACGTTGCCTGCGACGGTGCGCCACGGGAACAACGCGTCGTCCTGAAACACCATCCCGCGGTCGGGACCCGGGCCGGTCACGGGTTCATCACCCACCTCGACTGCGCCCTCTGTCGCGGTCTCCAACCCGGCGATGATCCGGAAGGCGGTCGACTTCCCGCTGCCGGAGGGGCCGACGACCGTGACGAACTCGCCGGGGTCGACGGCGAAAGAGACATGTCTGATCGCCCTGACGGGGCCATGCTCCCCGTCGTACGTCTTCCCGACGCCCGCGAGACGGATCGTGTCTGTCATCGCCACGCGAGCACCCGGCTCTGTCCGGCCTTGATCAGTCGGTCGGTCAACAGGAACAACACGCCGATCACGAGCATGTACGCCATCACCACGTCCATCTGGAGGAAGTTCGCGGCGTCCCAGAGATGTTTGCCGATCCCGGGCACGCCCAACAGCTCTGCGGCGACCATCACCATCCACGCCTGCCCGGCGGCGGTCCGGAACCCGGTGAACAGCTCCGGCACCGCAGAGGGCAACACCACCTTCCTGACGAGCCGGCGGTCGGTGGTCGTCCCCAGCGACTGTGCCACCTCCAGCAGTGCGGGGTCAACGCTCCCGACGCCGCTCTCGGCGTTGTAGTAGTTGATCCAGAAGGCGACGATGGCGATGATGAACGCCGCGCCGGCGTCCGTCAGCCCGAACCAGATCACCGCGAACGGAATCCACGCCAACGGCGGCACCGGCCGGAGAAACTGCGCGACGGTGCCGACGGTGTTGTCGGCCGTCTGGCTCCACCCCACCAACACCCCGACGGCCATCCCGAGCCCGCTCCCGACGAGCAGCCCCGGGACGTAGTGGCGGAGGCTCTGGCCGACGAGCGTAAACACCTGTCCGCTCGCGAGATCCGCGACGAGCACCTGCGCGACGGCCGGCGGCCGCGGAAGGATGTTCTGTGAGGTGACCAACGCGCCGACCCACCAGACAGCGACGAACGCGACGAGCGCCCCAGCCTGGAGCGCGACGGTGCGGGCGTCGTCGGTGTCGAACCCGCCCCCACCGGTGAGGTAGTCGGTCGTGTTCGTCTCACTCGCCACCGTCGACGACCCCCTCGTAGAAGCTGTGGTCGAACACGTCCGACTCCGCGAGGTCCGTGTCGACGTTCCCCAGCTGTTGGTGGAACTCGTTGTAGACGAGACTCTTGTCG
>JAHENP010000242.1 GCA_018609965.1 Haloferacaceae archaeon | reverse complement strand
GCGAGGTCGACGGCGAGTTCGACCTCCGCATCAAGGGCGTCCTCGACGACGGCACCGAGGTCCACGAGGTCATCTTCGACCAGGCGGCCACCGAGGCCCTGACCGGCATCGGGCTCGAGGAGGCCCAGGAGATGGCGAAGGACGCCCTCGACACGGAGGTCGTCGTCGAGGAGATGCGCGAGACCGTCCTGGGCCGGTACTACCGGGTCACCGGGCCGACGCTCGGGCGGTACGTGCTCGCAAACGAGACGGAGACGCTCGGGGAGTCGCCCGACGCCGAGAGCGTGCTGATCAAAGCGAGGTCCCTGTAATGAGCGAGTCCGCTCCCAGCCGCGAGGTCGCCCGACGCGCCTTCGCGGCCGAGTTCAACGACGCGTCGTACACGTTCAAGGAGTCCGACGACGAGCGCGCGCCGCTGTACGCGCTGCTGCCGACCGGCGCCCGCGCCAACCGCGTCTTCGTCGTCGGGACGCTGACCGAGACGGAGGACGTCGGCGAGGACGCCGAGTACTGGCGGGGCCGGGTCGTCGACCCCACCGGGACGTTCTTCAGCTACGCCGGCCAGTACCAGCCGGAGGCTGCCTCGGCGCTCCGGGAAACGGAGACGCCGGCCTACGTCGCCGTCGTCGGCAAGCCCCGCACCTTCGAGACCGACGAGGGCGACACGAACGTCTCGCTGCGGCCCGAGTCGATAACGGCCGTCGACGCGGCGACCCGGGACCGGTGGGTCGTCGAGACCGCCGCCCGCACCCTCGAGCGCATCGAGTCGTTCAGCGGGGCCGACGAGTACGCGGCGATGGCCGAAACGCAGTACGACCCCGACCTCTCGGTGTACCGCGACCAGGTCGTCGCGGCGCTGGAGGACCTCGAGGAGGACGCCGAGGTCGCCGCCGAAGCGTAGGCGCCCGACGGTCGACCGACGACCGGCCGCCGGGCGGCATGCGCCCGTCTGACAAACGTTTATACGTGTGGGCCGGCGACCTCGGAGCAAGATGGGCAACAAGAACAAGACCATTTCCTTCCGGGTCAACGAGGAGGCCTTCGAGACCCTCAGGGAAATCGCCGAGGAGCGGGACATCTCGCTCTCGGCGGTGTTCCGCGACTACGTGGACACGCTGGTCGCCCATGACGGCCAGGTCCGGGTCGTCCCGGAGCACGAGCTGAAGAGCGGCAGCGCCACCGAGACCGCCTCGCCGACCGAGAGCTTCCCGCCGAAGGTCGAGGTGCCGAAGAGCTTCGTCCGCGAGCACGAGCGGCTGGAGCTCGAGGCCGAACACCTCCGCGAGCAGCTCGAGGAGTACAAGCAGTACGTCACCCGTCTCAGTCAGGAGCTCGAGCAGCAGGAAACCGAGGATATCGTCCAGCTGGAGGAGCTCGACGAGGACGCCGAAGAGGAACCGTTCCGGCTCGGTTAGGTCAGTTCGCGCCGCTTCTGCCGTATCTCGTCGGCCGCTGCCGCCCGCCCGTCGACGTCGGCCAGCCGTTCGGCCGCCTCCAGCGCCCGGACGGCGTCGTCGAGGAACGACAGGACGTCGCCCGGGTAGGCGTACAGCATGTAGTCGTCGCCCATCACGTCGACGATGGCGTCGGGGCCGAGCCCCTCGGCCCGCAGCTCCAGCAGGTAAGCGATGAACTTCCGCTCGGGGTGGCCGCAGTGGGGCCGCGACTGGCAGTCGCAGTCGAGGAAGTCCTCGACGAACTCCAGCACCCGCTCGCGGGAGGCCTCGTCGAGCTTCGCGAGGCCGTCACCGGTGAAGAGGACGTCCAGCGTCGCTCCCGAGAAGGCACTCTTCGGGAACGACGTCTCCAGTTGCGAGGCAAGTTGCCGGTGGTTCTTGACGTATATCTTGTCGGTGATGGCCACGTTGCCGGTCGTAGCCGGTCGGCGCTCAAAAACCCACGGACCCGCGTGGGGCCGGCGAAAGGAGTCGAAACGTATTTTAGTTTTACCAGGCTACCTTCAGATGCGCGTCCGGGTTAGGGTAGTGGCATCCTGTAGCCCTGTGGCGGCTACGAGGCGGGTTCGATTCCCGCACCCGGACTTATAATAATTCTTACACTAGCGCTCGTCAGTAGCTGACCGTTTCGCAGCCGAAGTTCCTAATTGCAGAAGTTTGAAACAATTGGCATGCCGGATTGCCCGACGTGCGGTGAGTCGTTCGATTCCAGTCGCGGGCTTGGCGTACACCACAGCGCCGTTCACGACGAGTTGCTCCCGAACCGGGAGTGTGCTCGATGCGGGACCGAATTCCACAGCGACCACGAAAAGAAGTACTGTTCGGAGGAGTGTCGAGACGAGGCAGTCTCTTTCGAAGGCGAGAACCACCCGAACTACAGCGGCGGAAAAGATACCGCAGAGTGTGAAATCTGTGGTTCAACGTTCGAGTACTACTCTTCCGAAAATGAGGGGCTATACTGTAGTACGTGCGTCGACGGGGAGGAGTGGCGATACACGCCGGACGTAGAGGGAGAGAACAACCCCCGCTGGTCCGGGGGAACACAGGAGATCGATTGTGATTGCTGTGGATCGACGGTCGTCCGTCGTCAGAGCAATATCACCGGCGAGAGCGTCTTCTGCAGCGACGAGTGCCAGTACACGTGGCTCTCGGAGGCGTTCGCCGGCGGGGAGCATCCGAACTGGAAGGGCGGTACGGAGGCCAACTACGGTCGGAGGTGGAACCGGGTCCGGCGACTGGCCCTCGAGCGGGACGGCAACGAGTGCGTCGTCTGCGGGACGGGAGGAGTTCGGGCGGAACCCGGACGTCCGCCACATCGTGCCGGTCCGGGCGTTCGTGGAGACGCCGGCGACGACCGGGGCCGGCGCCCACTACCTCGGGAACGTCGTCTCGCTGTGTCCCGGCTGTCACCGGAAGGCGGAGTTCGGACACGTCCCCCGGAGGCGTCTGGAGGCGGCGATGTGATCCGGTGGTCGACCGTGGTCGGGCCGACCGGCCGGCAACCGCGTCGGTGCGGGAGTAGTCGACGTCCCACTGGGGCCGGGTCGCGGGCCGCGGCCTCGATGCCTGTGGTCGGGTTGGCCGCCGGCGAGGACGGAGTCGCCGTCCCGTGGGGCCCGGAAGACGACGACGGGCGGCGCCTCGATCGTGATGCCGAGGTCCAAGCGGGTCTGCAGCCTGAGAGTCGACTGTATGCGACGACACGACGATAGGCGGCGTGGCGGCAGCCCTCGACCGGCCAGGGAGTCTGCGCTTCTTGAGACGTACTCACGAGCGGTAGGCGGGAAATTCTGCTCTGGTATCAATACGGAACCAGTGGAACGTTTGATATAGCGAGAGCACGAGCCCTAGTATAAGCAGTCAGGTCGGAGAAACAGTCAGGGCCTATATTACCATCCAAAATCGTAGATGGAAAATGATAATAACCCGCGGCTACGTTTACGATGTGAGACTGCCGACATAATCATGAAGCTACACGAATTCGAAGCGGACGACGACGCGGTATCGCCGGTCATCGGGGTCATCCTGATGGTCGCAATCACGGTCATCCTCGCGGCCGTCATCGGCACCTTCGTCCTCGGCCTCGGCGGCTCGATTCAGAGCACCCCCCCGAACGCCCAGTTCACGTTCAACGAGAACAATACTGGCGCCTTAGAGATGACACACGACGGTGGCGACGCAGTCCAGACGTCGAATCTAAATGTGACCAGCGACAACGCCACTGCTAATCTGGCGAGCAACACAATCTGTCAGAGCGACTCCGCCAGCGCAACCCAAAATTGGACCTCAAGTGAGCTCTCCGCGGGAGACACCTGCACCATCCCGAGCACGTACATGAGTGAAGGAGAGACCATCCGCATCACCTGGGAGGCCGACGACGGGAGCAGCTCCGCGACGCTCGCCACCTACGAGTACTAATTCCCGGCCGCCTTCGCTGGCCGCTCTACGGTACCGCCGTCGATTTCTCGACCCGAACGCGGCGCCACCTCGAATCGTGTCGATCATTCAGTTAGCGTCTTTGGGTGCGTGTATCCGAAGCCCGGTGACGCCAGTACGTTCCGCAGAGCACGTACGTGCCGCGATATCGCCGAGTATCGTGGGCGTAATCGAGCTGCGAAATCGGTCGAACGGTTAATATACCGGCAATCGTCCCTGGGAGCGTTGGCAGTCCACACCGGAGAGACGGCGTGGGACGCTTGCGACCGCTGGCGAACGGTCGCCGATGGCGTTCAAGCGGACGCTCACGGTCGTCCTCCGACGAGAGTCTGTCCGCACAACCATGAAGCTACACGAATTCGAAGCGGACGACGACGCGGTATCGCCGGTCATCGGGGTCATCCTGATGGTCGCAATCACGGTCATCCTCGCGGCCGTCATCGGCACCTTCGTCCTCGGGCTCGGCGACTCCGTCCAGAGCACCTCCCCGAACGCACAGTTCAGCTTCAACGAGGAGAGCAACGAGAATCTCACCATAACCCACGACGGTGGTGATTCCGTCGACGTCGGGAATCTAAACGTGACCACGGACGGTAGCGAAACTAACCAGTGTCAAACTAATAGTACCAGTACCATTGGCGAGTGGAGTAGTGCTGAACTAACCGCCGGCGACCAGTGCACACTGAACGGTGCGGCCGGCAATCTGACCGATTCGACTGTTCGCATCACCTGGGAGGCCGACGACGGGAGCAGCTCCGCGACGCTCGCCGACTACGAGTACTGAACCCCGACCGCTCTTGTCGGTCGCTTCGCGATACCGCTGTCGATTTCCCGACCCGGATGCGACGTCGCTTCGGGTCATATCGACCGCTTAGCTGGGTCGACTTTGTTTTATACATCAGAACCACACTGGATGGCACCAGTTGCCTCACAGAGCACGCACATGCCGCGATATCGCCGAGTATCGTGGGCGTAATCGAGTTGCGAAATCGGTGGAACGAATAAAAGAACGTTGACCGTCCCTGTGGATGTTGGCAGTCTACACCGGAGAGACGGCGTGGAATGACCACGACCATCGGCGAGCGGTCGCCGGTGGTCGTCGATAGGCACTCACGGCCGTCTTCCGACGAGGAACTGCTGGCATGATAATGAAACTCTACGAACTTACAGCGGACGACGACGCGGTATCGCCGGTCATCGGGGTCATCCTGATGGTCGCAATCACGGTCATCCTCGCGGCCGTCATCGGCACCTTCGTCCTCGGCCTCGGCAGCTCGGTCCAGAGTACCTCCCCGAACGCACAGTTCACGTTCAACGAAGAAGACGATGGAAACCTCACGATAACCCACGACGGCGGCGATTCGGTGGGGGCTGACAATATAAATGTGACCAGTGACAACGCAACGTTCGATGACTACTCCGGCGACGTTTACTGTCAGGATGCTTCAACTGGTAATGGCACCGTTTGGAGCAGTTCCGAGCTGACCGCCGGTGACGCCTGCACGGTTCCGAGCGATGCGCCACTAAATGACGGCGACACCATCCGCATCGTCTGGGAATCCGACGACGGGAGCAATTCCGCGACGCTCGCCACCTACGAGTACTGAACCACAGTCGCTCTCGTCGGCCGCTCCGGGGCGGCCCCCGCGTCGTCACGCCCGTAGCTTCCATTTTTGATGTGACGGAGCACCGCGGACAGTCTCGTTCTGCGCTGACGGATGTGGGCCCGTAGATTGGAGTGTGTCGACCACGAACAGGCAGTCATGGCCGAATCATCCCGTCCGCTGGTCCGCCGCGAGGCCGACGTCGAGTACGAGACCGTCGACGCCGCCGAGGGGCTCCGGAAGGGAGTCCTCGTCGGCACCGGGGACGGCGGCGGCAACCTCGCGCTCCGGCGGTTCGAGCTCGCGCCGGGCGCCGAGGTGCCGAAACACACCAACGAAATCGAACACGAACAGTACGTGCTGGGCGGCGAGTACGTCGTCGGCATCGAGGGCGAGGAGTACACCGTCGAGGCCGGCGACGCGCTGCACATCCCGGCGGGGGCGGTCCACTGGTACCGCAACGCGGGCGACGAGCCGGGGGCGTTCCTCTGTGCGGTGCCGGCCGGCGACGACGAGATTCGCGTCGTCGAGTGACGCGGCGCGGGTCGGGTCACTG
>JAHENP010000241.1 GCA_018609965.1 Haloferacaceae archaeon | reverse complement strand
TCGTGGAGTGGAGTCGTCAGTTCGAGAAGCCGTGCATCGTCTTTGAAGACCTCAAAGAGATGCGCGACAGTATCGACTACGGCACGCGGATGAACCGACGCTTGCACCACCTCCCGTTCCGCGCCCTCCAGTTCTATACGTCGTACAAGGCGTCGTTCGAGGGCATTCCGACAGGATGGATTAATCCCGAGTACACGAGCCAACGGTGTCCGATGTGCGGGCACACGGAGCGAGCGAACCGGAACAAGAAGCGGTTCAAATGCCTGTCGTGTTCCCATCAAGACCACAGCGACCGGAGTGCAAGCGTCAACATCGCCGTGAAAGGCATCAAGAAGCATCAAGATTGGAATGTGCCTGCTCTCAACAGCCTTCCCCAAGTTCGGAAGGTGCGACGGCGGGCATCGGGGGCCGTGGACGCCCCGACCGCAACCCACTCGTCCGTTCGAGACGACCGTGACCCACCTCGGGGTGTGGCGTCAAGGACGGTGGGAGTGTCCGATTAAACTGCGGGAAGACAGAAGCCTCGGGGCTTGACCCCGAGGCGGTTCACCAGCCCTCTCGGTGCACGGAACTGGACCCGCTTTTTCGTGGACTCGGAACTCACGTGTGTACATTGTGAGTGTAAAGTAAAAACGCTTGTTCTCTCGTCGCTCACGTCTACTTCTGGAGGTGGGTTTCCACCCGTTGTGAGGGTGTCTCCACTCGTCGTGAGGGTGGGCTTCCGCTCGCTACGCGTCAGTCCGCGCGGACCCGGGAGAGTCGCATCGCGTTGGAGGTGACACCGACAGTCATCCCGGCGTCGCCCGCCAGCACCGCGAGCCAGATCGGGACGTAGCCGAACGGCACCACGAGCGCGAGCCCAGCCTTCACCAGTAGGCTCCCGACGACGTTCTGTCGGATCACGCTGCCGGCGCGGTCTGCGAGCCGGTAGAGGTACGGCAGCCGCGAGAGATCGTCACCCATCAACGCCACGTCGGCCGTCTCCAACGCCGTGTCCGTCCCCGCGGCGCCCATCGCGACACCGACCGTCGCGGCCGCCAACGCCGGCGCGTCGTTGATCCCGTCGCCGACCATCGTGACGCCGCCTTCCGCGTCGGCCAGTTCGTCGACGGCGGCGACTTTCTCGTCTGGGAGCAGTTCCGCTCGGTAGTCGTCGACACCGACTTTCTCGGCGATCGCCGCCGCAGTTCGTTCGTTGTCGCCGGTGAGCATCACCGTGCGCTCGACACCCAGCGCCCGCAGTTGTTCGACGGTCGTTGCCGCCTCCGGCCGCACCTCGTCGGCAACGGCGATCACGCCCTCCAGTTCATCGGCCGTTCCGACGAGAACGACCGTCTTCCCGTCGGACTGGAGCGTGGGGACGGTGTCGGCCAACAGATCCAGACAGTTGTCTCTGTCACACGACGCCCGGTCGGCGGGGAGAGTATCTGCGGGAGCGGTGTGGTCGATGGACGGCTCTGCCGGCGAGGGTGTGTCTTCCTCCACAGCTTGCGGGACGACCCGCCCGCCGTCCGTCGCGGCGTGGACGTGCGAGAGATCGAACCCCAGCTCCTCGAAGAATCCAGGTTTGCCGGCGTAGTGGCGGGTCCCGTCCAGTTCGGCCTCGACACCCTTCCCCGTGACACTGTCGAAGTCGTCGATCTCGGGGGTGGTCACGTCCGCCGCCGCGGCGTGTTCGACGATCGCCTCGCCGATCGGGTGTTCACTCCGGGTTTCGAGCCCGCTGGCACAGCGTAACACGTCCGTCTCCGTGTTGTCCTCCAACGGGATCACGTCCGTCACGGTGAGTTCCCCACGGGTGAGCGTCCCGGTCTTGTCGAACGCGACGGCGTCGACCTCGCCGGCGGCTTCGAGGTGAGAGCCACCTTTCACCAACACACCGTTCTTCGCCGCGGCGGTGAGCCCCGAGACGACAGAGACGGGTGTCGAGATCACGAACGCGCACGGGCAGGCCAACACGAGCAGCGTCAGCCCGTCGACGACCGCCGCGGACCACGTCCGCCCGAGCAGGAACGGCCCACCGAGCGTGACGAGCACCGCGAAGGCGACGACTGCGGGCGTGTAGTATGCGGCGAACCGCTCGACAAACTGTTCGCGTTCGGTCGTGTCCGACTGTGCGTCCTCGATCAGCTCGACCACTCGCGAGAGCGTGTCGTCACCCGACGGCGCGGTGACAGTGACTTCGAGATACCCTTCGCTGATCGTGCCAGCGTACACCTCGTCGCCCGGGCGTTTCTCGACCGGGACGGACTCGCCAGTAATCGGCGACTGGTCGACCGCGCTCTCGCCGTCGACGACCTCCCCGTCGACCGGAATCTTCTCACCGGGTGTCACCGCGACCACATCGCCGACCGCGACCGTCTCGACGGGCACCGTCTCCCGTCGGCTGTCGCGGACGACCGTCGCCTCGTCTGGCGACAGCTCCATCAGTTCTTGGAGTGAGTCCCGCGCACGGTCGATCGACGCCCGTTCAAGCAGTTCGGCGACACTGAACAGGACCGCGAGGGTCGCCGCCTCGAAGTACAACGCCTCCCCGAAGGCGACGCTCGCGGCGAGCGCGCCGACCACGGCGACGGTCATCAGGAAGTCGATGTCGAGTGAGAACTGGCGAGCCGACTCGTAACCGCCACGGAGAATCGGCGGCGCGGCGGCGCCGACCGCGACGAGAAACGACACATCGGCGACCGACAACGGCTCGCCGAGGACGCTCGCGACGGGCACGTCGAAACCCGGGAGGAGAAACCGCAACGCCAGCCCGACCGCGAGGAAGACCGCGCCGACACCGGTCTTGACAGCGCGCGTGCTCCGCCAGACGCCCGCATCGGTGTCTCCCGGTTCATCCGTCTCGGGGTTTCCCGGTTCGTCCGTCTCGGCGTCGCTCGCTCCGTCTGTCCTGCCGTCGACGACCTCGTAGCCTGCACGCTCGATTGCGGCCGTAACGTCGGTCTCGGCGGCGACACCGGCGTCGTACGTCACGACTGTCTGTCCCGTCGTCGGTCGCGTGTCGCACTCGGAGACACCCGCGACACCGTCGAGTGCCGTCTCTACCTTTCCGGCGCAGGACGGACAGTCCATCCCCGGCACGGAGAGCCGGACTGTCGTCTCCTCACCCCCGTCGGGTCCGTCGCCGCCCCCGTTTGCTCCCGTGTGACTCATTGTGTCGTCGTAGCCGCTCAGTTCCTATTAATCCCACTGTTAAACTGGTCCGCACTGTCCGTAGAGGTTGTTATTCGAGCTGCTGGGAGTTAACAACACGAGGGGGTGGGCCGTCCTCGTCCGGTGTGGCGGTCCGCGGTCGTGTCACCGTCGACTCGTGGTCGGCTCCCTCGCGTCAGTCCTCGGCAGACTCCGTCTCGTCGGTCGCGGCCAGCGAGGTCGCCGGATCGGGGTTCTCGTAGCCGGACATTCGGTCGGCCCGTTCCTCGTAGACGACCGCCATCGCGCCACAGACCAACGAGAGGGTACCGAACAGTGCTCGCCGTCGCTCCTCGGCGACGACCGACAGTGCCGCGAACGCGCCCGTCAGCGCACCCAGCAGGTACGCCCGGGTTCGATCTTCCGAGAGGCTCACGCACCGACTTCTCCCCCGGGGGGCTTGACTGCTCGGGATTCCGTCAGCCTGTCGGGCGACACGAGCCCGAACGCCCTTTGGCGGTCGGCGACGAGTGGCGGGCATGGACGAGGATGTCGACGAAGTCGACCGCGCGATCCTCCACGCGCTCCAGGCGGACGCCCGGAACCTCTCCTCGGAGGAGATCGCCGAGCGGGTCGGGATCGCCGGGAGCACGGTCCGCAAGCGTGTCGGGAAGTTGGAGGCGGCGGGCGTGATCAAAGGCTACAGCGCCGAGGTGGACTACCAACGGTCGGGCTACCCGCTCCGGATGTTGTTGTTCTGTACCGCTTCGATCCCCGAACGCGGTGAACTCGTCTCGGACGTGTTGGCTATCGACGGGGTGGTCGCGGTTCAGGAGCTGGTGACGGGTGACGAGAATCTGCTCGTGACCGCCGTCGGCGAGTCCGACGACGACATCACGCCGATCGCACAGACGTTGTTGGAGATGGGGCTGACCGTCACCGACGAGGTGCTCGTCCGGAGCCACGAGTCAACGCCGTTCGGCGAATTCGAACCGGAGTCGGGGACCGACCGGTAGACGGGTGGTCGAGAGGGTCGCTTCCGGCTCAGTGGTTGGTCCGTTCTTCGTGTTCTGTCTCCGTCTCTGGGTCTTCGGGTATCGAGACGCCGGACACACGGCGACGTTCGGTCGTATCTCTCTGCGAACGCCACACTGTGGCCGTCCCGAACGAGGGCTGTCCAGAACAAGATGATCGTCCTGAACGAGGTGACCGTCCCGAACGAGATCGTTCTCTCTCGGAGAGTTTGGAACAGAACGTTCGTACAACAACGCTTAATACCCAGATCGTTCTCTTTCTCGTAGATCGGTCGGCGAGCACGGACGAGAGCCGTGTCGTCGACCGGAGCCACGAACGATGACAGGCGCAGACTGGTCGCAGACGATCGGATCGATCGAGGTAGACTCGGAGACGCCGCGGACGCCGCTCGTGTTGACACGACTGGTGTGGCTCCTCTGGGTGGGGAGCCTCGCCGTCGCGGTCGGGCGGGTGGTCGCGACAGAGCCGTGGGGTGTGCCGGGACTGCTCGTCGTCGACGGGTTGACTGTCCTGTTGTGGACGGTGGTGACGTTCTTCAGCGGGATCGTCCACAGCTACTCGCGGCGGTATCTCGCCGGCACGCCGGGACAGTCCCGGTTCTTCAGGCGCGTGTTCGGGTTCACGCTGGTGGTCGGGCTGTTGGTCGCGGCCGACCACGCCGTCCTGTTCGGACTCGCGTGGCTGGGGATGGGACTGGTGATGGCCGATCTGATCGGTCACGTCCGCGGGTGGCCACAGGCACGGGCCGCCGGTCGGCTCGCGCGGCGGTACTTTCTCGCGAGCACGGCCGCACTCGCTGTCGCGCTCGGCACGCTGTGGCTGGCGACCGGGGAGACGACGCTGTCGGGGTTCGTCGCCGCCGCCGACAGCCTCGGGACACAGACGCTCTGGCTCGCCGCCGGCGCGTTGCTGGTGGCGGCGGCGATCCAATCCGCGCTGGTGCCGTTCCACGGCTGGCTGCTCGGGTCGATGACCGCCCCGACCCCCGCCTCCGCGCTGATGCACGCCGGGTTCGTCAACGCCGGCGGGGTGTTGCTCGCGCGGTTCGCGCCGGTCGTGACTGCCGACTCGGCCGTCGGGCTTGTCGTCGTCTGTGTCGGCGCGACGAGTGCGCTCGCAGGAAAGCTGTTGAAGACTGTCCAGCCGGACGCGAAACGGCAACTGGGTTGTTCGACGGTCGGGCAGATGGGGTTCATGATCGTCCAGGCCGGGTTGGGGTTCTTCGGTGCGGCCGTCACACACCTCCTCTTGCACGGGTTCTACAAGGCCTACCAGTTCCTCTCGGTCGGCGACGCGGTCGAACACACCAGCCCCGAGGCGGGGCACGGGGACAGAACGCTCCACGGCAGGCGTTCCGAGACGACACAGGGCGGGGAGGGCTCTCGGGGTGTTGGAGTCGTCGGTGCTTTCGTGACGCTCGCGACTGGTGTCGCCGGCGGCGCACTGTTCGTCGTCCTCACCGGCAAGGGGACGAAAGTCGACGGTGGGCTACTGCTGACACTCCTCGTCGTCGTGGTGACACTCCACGCCGCGTGGGGGTTCGCGAAGCGGCCGTCACTGTCGCCCACGGCACGGTATCTGGCGGTGCCGGTCGTCGCCTTACCAGCAGTCGTCGTGTACGCCGGCGTGTACGCGGCGGTCACGACAGTTCTCGGTGACCTCCCGGTCGTCACCGCACCCGCCGAGTTGCGTGTCGTTCACGTCGTCGTCGCCGGGGCGTTTCTCGTCGCCTACGTCGTGAGTGAGACCGGAGTCTACCGGCGGAGCAGTCGACTGTACGTCACGCTCGTGAACGCCGGACAGCCGCCGACCGACACGCTGACCACGACCACGGAGGAGTACGATGAGCACTGACCACACTGACAGCAGACGAGAGAAGAACAACGGGCGTCACGGAGTTGACCACAAGACACGACAGCGTATCGACGACTGTCTCGAACGGGCCGCCGAGCGGGTGGGTGAGGTGTGGCCGCTCCACTCGTTCGTGACAGCCAACCCGCTCGCCGGGTTCGAAGATCGTCCGTTTCCGGCGGCAGTTCGGGCCGGCAAACGGTTGTTCGGTGGCCGTGGTTACCCCGACGCGGCTGTCTTCCGGCAGGCGTGGGAGGACGGGCGGATCGACCCCGAGCGGCTCTCGACCGCGCTGGCAGCACACGGTTACACGGACGACCCGGAACTGTTGCTCGGCCGGATGGCCGACAGGGAGAAAGAAGCGAGAGCGGGGGAGAGAGAAGAGACGACGACACCCAGTGACCGCGTCGAGGGGGTGTTGACGAAGTGGCTCGCAGCGTTCTTCGACGAGGGGCGGGCAGACTGGTCACTGCCGGGGCGCGAACGCGGGTTCTACGACGCCGTCCGTCGTGTCGCAGTCCACGACCGGGCGCTCCCAGATCGGTCAGTCGTGGCTGACCTGCCGGACGATCCGGTCGCGGCGATCGCGGCAGCCCTCGCCGACCAGCCCAGAGAGCAGTGGGCGGAGATCATCACCGCACACCTGACCGCACTCCCCGGCTGGAGTGGGCTCGTCGTCCACCGGATCGAGACAGACGGCGACTGGCAGTCGGCGGCTCCGATCACGTTGGCCGGCTACCTCGCCGTCCGGCTCGCGCTGACGGAGTCGTTCGGCGCACCGATCGACCTCGGCGACGACGGGGGCGTCGTCGGTAATCGCGAGGGAGACGATGAGGAAGGAGATGAGATCCCGCTCGAAGAGCCGTGGCTCGCCGCGTGGGAGGCAACCTACCGCGCGGAGTTGGTCGACGCCGTCGGAGACGCCGGGCGTTCGGCGCACGGTGGCGCTGACACGGGAAGCGCAACCGGCGACAGTGACACGGGGGCCGCAACCGGCGGTACTAATACAGGAGACACGACCGCCGAGAAGGACGACGAGCGTCGCCCGGACGCACAGCTCGTGTTCTGTATCGACACGCGTTCGGAGATTATCCGCCGGCACGTCGAGGCCACAGGCGACTACGAGACCCACGGCTACGCCGGATTCTTCGGGGTTCCGGTGCGGTACGAGGGGTACGACACCGACGTGTCGGTCGACGCCTGTCCCCCGATTCTCGACGCACGACACCGGGTCCGTGATCGCCCCGCGACCGCCAGCGGTGGGAGTCGTCACCCGGCCGACGACGGCGACCGTCGGGCGACACACGACGCGTGGCAGGGGTTCAAGCAGGCCGCCGGGGAGTTGGTTCACACACTACGCGGAAACCCCGGGACAGCGTTCGGGTTCGTCGAGACCGCCGGCAGTGGCTACGGGTCGGCGTTGGCCGCCCGGACCTTGCTCCCGGAGCGTGTGTACGACGCACTGACTGCCGCCGACGAACGTGTACCGGACGCACACGAGTTCTGTGAGCTGACGACGGATCTCGACTCGGTGGCAGACGGCGACCCGGCGACCCGGGGGGAGCTTCCGGTCGGGTTCACCACAGACGAGAAGGTCGAGTACGCCGCCACCGCGTTCGAACTGATGGGGTGGGAGACGTTCGCGCGAGTCGTCGCTTTCGTCGGCCACGCGAGCCAGACGGCCAACAACCCGTTCGACGCCAGCCTGGACTGTGGCGCCTGTGCCGGCAACCCCGGCGGGCCGAGCGCCCGACTGCTCGCGTCGATCTGCAACGAGCCGGCGGTCAGAGATCGACTGGGGGACCGGGGTCACGAGATCCCCACCGACACGGTGTTCGTCGCCGGGGAACACAACACGACGACCGACGAGATCACGCTGTACGACGAGAGTGTCCCGGAGAGTCACGCGGTGGATCTCGACAGACTCCGGACCGATCTCGCGTCCGCGCAGGCCGGTGCCGCAGCGGAACGAGTCGGGGACGGGGAGAAGAGAACTGGAGAGAGAGATGCGGAAGTCGAGTCGTCCGCAGAAGTCGAGTCGTCTGCGGGAGTACGGGAGGCACAGCGGCGCGCCGCCGACTGGGCAGAGACCCGGCCGGAGTGGGGGTTGGCGGGCAACGCCGCGTTCGTGATCGGGCGGCGGACGCTCACCGCAGGGCTCGATCTCGACGGGCGTGCGTTCCTCCATTCGTACGATCCGACGACGGACCCGGACGGGGAGGCGTTGGCCGCGATCCTCTCCGGGCCGATGGTCGTCACACAGTGGATCAACAGTCAGTACTACTTCGCGTCCGTCGACAACGCGGCCTACGGGAGCGGTTCGAAGGTGACACAGAACCCGGTCGGGAACGTCGGCGTCTACCAGGGCAACGGCGGTGATCTGATGACCGGGCTCCCGGCACAGTCGCTGACGGTCGCCAGCGACGAGCCGTACCACCAGCCGTTGCGGCTCTCGACTGTCGTCGAGGCACCCGTCGAACGCGTGGCCGAGGTGGTGGCGGACCACGACCACGTCCAAGAGCTACTCGACAACGGCTGGCTGTCGTTGACGGTCGTCGATCCCGAGCAGGAGTACGAGTCGTTCCACTACGAGGGAGCGCTGTCGTGGGCGGACGGGGCCGTGTCTGTCGACGCCGATGCACACGACACAGAGGCTGTCGACACCGCAGTCGAACGGGCGACTGAGGACTGAGCAGAAAGCCGCTGGTGAGGGGAGTCAGCGCACAGAGGCCGTCGTGTGGCCTCCTTCGGTGGGTGTCGTGCCGCCGGAGTTGTCCGTATCTGCCCGTCGTAGCGTTACCTCGAACGCGGTCCCGTCGGCGTCGGTCTCGGTGAGCGTCACGTCGCCGTCGATCTGTCGGCAGAGCACCGCGACGAGATACAGTCCGTAGCCGTGGTCGCCGGTTCCGCTCTTCGGCCGTTCGAACAGTCCCTCGCGCATCTCGGGGGCGATCCCCGGACCGTCGTCTGCGATACGGAGGGTCACGCGCGTCTCGTCGATCTCTGTGGACACCCGGACGTGCGGTGCGTCACCGCCGTGTTCGACGGCGTTCGACAGGAGGTTCCCGACGACGAGGCCGACTGTCCCGTGGCCGTACACCGACACGCCCTCCGGGACTGATAAATTGACGGTCGCGTCCGGGTCGAGATCGCGAGCCTTCGCCGCCTCCTGTCGGACGACAGTCGCGAGTTCCGTCGGTTCGGGCTCCGTCTCCGCGTCGACCGACTCAACGACGGTGCGGACCTCGCGAACGACCGACTGAATCTCGTCGCTCCGTCGGAGGATCGGGTCGACGTGTGTCGCGTGGTCACTGTCCGTCTCGGCGAGTAACTGGGCGTGGCCCGCGATCACGTTGATCCCGTTCAACACCTCGTGGCGAAGGAGACTGTTGACGTAGTCTACGAGGTCACGCTGGCGCGCGGTGTGTTCGGCCTGCAGGCGCGCTTGTTCGGCCGCAACTGCCTGCGTCACCGCCCGGGCTTCCATGATCCCGACGACGAGCCCCACGCCGACGCCGAACGCAACCGTCCCGCGCACCCACGCGACCACGACCAACGGCGACGTGAACCCCAGAACCAGTAGTGTCAAGAGGTTGATCCCCAGCCAGAGTAGTGTCACGGCCACACACCACCCGAGGATTCGACGGTTCCGTTCGACCGGGAACGGTTCGGTGCCGAGATAACGAGCTCCGTACGCGATTCCGGCGACGAACGGGAGCGTGACCCCGAAGCTGACGAGATAGTTGGGAGTCAACAACAGCTCCGGTGTGTCAGCAGCAACCCGGACAGCCGCCTCCGCGAACGAGACAGCTGTGATTACGGCAGCGACTCCCCACAGGGCCAACGGTACGCGTTCCGGGTCGACGAAGCCGACTCTCCCTGCCACAATGTCTTACTTCTGTACG
>JAHENP010000240.1 GCA_018609965.1 Haloferacaceae archaeon | reverse complement strand
TTCGTCGCCTTCGACCGCTCGGTCTCCGTGATCCCGTAGGCCGCGCCGGTGCCGGTCGCGCCCGGCACCGCCTGCGAGAGATTGCGCTCCGCCGGCGCGGGGACGATCTGCGCGGCGCGGATGTCCGCGAGTGCCTCCGTCACCGTCCGCAACAGCTGTTGGAGTTGGCCCGCCGACGCCACGCTCTCAACCGCGAGCGTGGCACGCACTTCTTCGATCCGTGCGCGCATCTCGTCGGTCCGGTACTCCGGGAGCGGCTGCTCCTCGATGTCCAGAAGAAACTCCTCGTATTCGGCCGCGAGCGTTGCTGCCTCTGCCGTGCCGTCAGCTTTTACTGACGGTGAATCGTTCGAACACATGTCGTGTGCGAACCTCACGACACTGCGGTGGTAGGGCGTGCCCGCGCCCTGCCGTTTTCACGGCGCGCACCACAGCGTCGTGTTTCACCCTGACGTGACTACGGGTAGTAAATCTTACGACGGATTGAACTAGCGTCGCAATTTGAACAGCGAGTTGTTGGAAGTTTGAAACAAATTGGGACGAGCCGGTGATGGTCAGACGACGATGTTGGCTGTCGGCGCGCGCCACGCTCCCCTCGTGGGAGCGTGCGCGTGCGAGGGACGAGTGAGCGACCGAAGGGAGCGAACGAGGAGGCTGGGGAGGTCTGAGGTGCTGTGCGGTGTAGTTTCGAGTTGCAAGTTCTACTCTCGTGGTTGCTACTCTGTTCCTCGTTCCACTGGGATGTCACCCGACAAGCAGTGTCCAGATACCGAGAAGGTGAGACATGGGAGAAGCAAGCAGGAAGCCCCGATTCGTCGCCGGGCGGCTCCGCCGCCCGGCTTGTAGCGGGAGCTTCGCTCCCGCTCACCTCGCGGTCGCTGGGCGACATATCGCGCCTCTTGCTCGCGGCTTCGCCGCTCGCGCTCCGAGGCTCTCCCTCCGGTCGAGCCTCGCACGCACCGCCCGGCGCGATAGGGGTCGCCCAGACGACTAAACTGCACGCGAGCGAATCGCCCCTTCCAGTCCCACCCAACACAGCACCGCAACCTCAAACCTCCCCAACCTCCTCACTCCACTCCCTCACTGCGTTCGGTCGTTTCGTTCGTCCCTCGCACGCGCACGCTCCCACGAGGGGAGCGTGGCGCGCGCCAACGGCCGTAATCGAACAGTATCCGTCAATCCGCACCAAGTTCTTCGAGCGTTACGCCGGCACCGAGCATCCGCAGAGAGACCTCGTCACCGGTGACGCGAGCGAGGTCCTCACACAGCGTTTGGAGTTCGTCGTGGTCGGTGTCCTCGTCCGGCAGGGAGTAGAGTGTGATCGCGCAGAACAGACAGCCCAACTGGCGCGCCCACCACTTGTGCATCGTGTAGATCGGCCGATACCACTGTTTCGCCCGGCTCCCTTCAATGGCGATCTCGTCGACGCGCCCGATGGTGAACCCGCGCTCGATGGGGCGTTCCGTCCGCCCGCTGCCGTCGGTCATGCCCAACCGGACCCGGCGCCCGGTGATCAGTTCCCGTATCTGGCGCGTTGTGCGAATCCGCCTGTGGGGGGCTGGCCCGCGTGCCGTCCGGGTGGTCCGTTTCCGTGTCACCGAACCGGAAGAGCCGTGAGCCGTCACCACCCAGCGAGGGCATGGTCGACAGACCCACACAGCGGACGAACCCACTCGCTGGCGAGACGGCAATCGTGACCGGCGCCTCCTCGGGAATCGGGGCGGCGACGGCGCGCGTGCTCGCGGCGGACGGCGCCGACGTGGTCTGCGCGGCGCGCCGCGAGGACCGCCTGACGGAGCTGGCCGCGGAGATCGAACGCGACACCGACGCCGCGGCGAGGGCCGTCCCGACGGACGTGACCGACCCCGACGCGGTCGCGGCGTTGGCCGAACAGACCGTCGACGAGTTCGGCGACATCGGGGTCGTGGTCGCCAACGCCGGCGTCGGAATCGACGAGTCCGTCGCGGAGATGTCCGACGAGACGTACGAGACGATGCGTGGGGTGAACGTCGACGGGATGTTCTACACCGCCCGGGAGACGATTTCGGCGCTGACCGAGTCAGAGGGGACGCTCGTGTTCGTCGGCAGCATGGCGGGCCAACACCCGCGGCCAGGGAACCCGGTGTACGCCGCGACAAAGTGGTGGACCCGCGGGTTCGCCGTCTCGCTACAGGCGAGTGTCGGCGACGACGGCGTCGCGGTGACGTGTGTCAACCCGACGGAGGTCCGGACGGAGTTCGGCTCCGAGAGCGGCGCGCCGGCGGCCGAGCGACACGACCCGGAGGACGTCACCGAACCGATTGAGGTGGCCGACGCGATCAGCTTCGCGGCCCGCCAGCGAGCACCCAACGGCGTGGTGTCGTTGGATCTCTACCGCCGCGACAAGCTGACACACTTCTGACCGGCGGGCGAGCAGAACAGGCTGTCCGTCGAAAAAGATACCACTGTGTACACACAACGTGTGCACAGAATGGGAACCAAACGCGTGAACGCTCGCCTTCCAGAGAAGTTAGTCACACAGGCCGACGCGGCGGCAGCAGCAACACACAAGGACCGAACCGAGGTAATCGTCGAGGCACTTCGACAGTATCTCACCGACAAGGAGTCCGACGAAGAGTTTCGAGAGGCTATCGTCGAACTATACCTCGACGGCGAGATTGAGTTCGAGCAACTCGCAGCGGTGATCGGACAGCAAGATGCCGAAGCGGTTCGTAGTTCGAAGCAACTCATAGACCGTGGTGAAGACATAATCGACGATCTCGCAGACCTGTAATGCTCGTTACTGATACGAGTGCATTAATTTCTCTTGCGGCCGGTAGTGTTCTCAGCGAGACTGTTGCAGAGTTCGACCTTGCAACGACTGCGACAGTGAGGAGCGAATTGACACAGACAGCAGAATACGACGACAGACACGGGGAGGCCGCGACAACGGTGCTACAACATCAGGACAAAATCGAAACAATCGAGACTGGCGGTGAGCAGTTCGTCACCAGCCGAATCGACACTGGAGAGGCGAGCTGTGTCGCTCTGGCGAGAGCGGTCGAGGCGGATTTCTTCGTCACTGACGACTTCCGTGCGTTACCAGAAATCGAGGTGGTCGTCGAGGCAGAAGCCGTTCTCTCACCATTTCTCGTCCGTGCGCTCGCCGACCGCGGTGTGCTCAGTCGTGCGACTGCACAAACTGCGTTCGACACGATTGTCAAGGAACGCGACTGGATCGATGCACCGATCTATCAATACGCACAGACACTGTTCGACGGCGACGACTGACCGTTTTCGAGGGACCCGACTAGCTGTGGTACAGTCGACAGTCCGCGGGACGTACTGCGCTAGCGGGCCGCTCCAGTCTACTCCCCGTCGAGGGCGTCCCGGAGCGCGGCCGTGGCGGCCTCGATCTCGCCTTCGTTCTCGACGAGACTCACCGGCGCCTCCGCCGTGAGGGCGTACTCGAAGGCGGCGCTTCGCCCCAGATCCTGTTCGAACTCCACCGCGTGGGCCGACCCGCCGCCGTAGTCGCGCTCCGAGTCGGCGCGGCGCTCGACGATCAACTCCGGCTCGGCCTCGACGACCACCAGCCGGTCAGGCCCGACATCCGCGAGCACCGCCTCCGGCAGCCCCGGGAGGAAGCCGGCGGTCGTCTCGACGACGAGGTGGGTGGTGAGCAACACCTGTCGGGACGCCGCGCGGTCGGCGACGAACTCCCCGGCGCGGCGTTGGAGCCGGCGGGTCTCGCGCTGTGAGAGCCCACCCAGCTCCGAGCGACTGGTCGCGAGATTCGCGACGGCCGCCTGCTCCAACATCACGTCACCGAAGTTGATCAGCTCGAACCCGTCGTCTAACTGCGGCCGGACCCGTTCGACGAGCGTCGACAGCCCCACGCCGGGTACCCCGGCGACGACAGTGACACCCATCAGAAGGACACCTCCTCCTCCTCGCCCGGCTGGGCACCGCGGTCGTCGTAGTACTTCCGCCCGATGTAGCCGTCACCGACGAACGTCAGCAGCGCGTCGTACAGCTCGTCGGCCGACCGGAACTCCTCGTCTTGACACCGACCCAACACCGTCCCGATCGTCTCGGAGTCGCCGTTGGGGGCGTCGAGTTCGCGGTCGCCGATCTCCTCTCGGACAGTCTCACAGGCCACCGGGAAGGTGAACTCCCGGGCGAACAGGTCGCGGGTCTCTGGCAGTCGCACACGTCCGGCTACTCACTACAGTGTCATAGCCGTGGCGGCTACAACGCCGGTTCGGGCGACAGACACGGGAACTTATGAGCGAGCGACAAATCGGGTCGGTAATGAGTGACGACGGCGGGCGGACGGAACGCCCGATCGAACGCGGGTTTCCGGTCGAACGCGTCAACGAGATCGCGGCGCGGGAGAGCCGCGCAAAACAGTGGTACCGCCCGATCTACACGATGCACAAGTGGTGGGCGCGCCGCCCGGGTTGCTTGTTCCGCGCGATCACACTCTACTCACTGCTCGACGAGAACATCGACCCCGAGGAGCTGGCGGTGTACGAACCCGGCGAGAACCAGACGCTCGGGAGCGACGGTCACGCTGGGGCCGACCTCCTCGACGCGGCCGCAGCGGTGGACACAGACAACGCGGAGTCGTTGTGGAAGTTCTACCCCAAAGACGTGCGCCTGCCGGAAGACACCAAGGTGCTCGACCCGTTCGCGGGGGGTGGCACCTCGTTGGTCGAAGCCTCGCGGTTCGGCGTCGAGTCGGAGGGGTACGACCTCAACCCCGTGGCGTGGTTCGTGACGAAAAAGGAATTGGAGGCCGGCGAGACGGATATCGAGGAACTGGAACGCGCGTTCGAGCAGGTTCGTGAGGACGTTGCCGACGAGATCACACAGTACTACCGCACGCCGTGTCCGAACGCCGAGAGCGAAACCGGGAGTGACTCGGACCACGCTCACGACGCGGACGTGATGTACAACTTCTGGGTGAAGGAACTCGACTGCACGTCGTGTGGCCACACGGTGCCGTTGTTCAAGGACTATCGGGTCGCCGCCGGGCGCTACGAGAACGACGACCAGTACAACGTCCTGTGTCCAGACTGCGGTGCGGTGACGCTGGTCGACGACTGGCAAGCCGAGGCGTCGACGTGTGGGGTGTGTCTGGCGACGTTCGACGCCGCGGAAGGGCACGTGTCGCGTGGTGGGTACTACAACTGCCCGGAGTGTGGGCTGAAGGAGGGGATCACGGACGCAATCGCCGAGCAGGGCCCCCCCGAGGAACGGCTGTACGCGGTCGAGTACTACTGCGAGGCGTGTGACGACGCGGAGGAGGCGAACCCTGTCTACAAGGGGTACAAGCGTGCGGAGACTGCGGACGAACGACTGTATCAGGAAGCTGTCGATGAGTGGGAGCGGCGGACTGCTCTCCACGAGTACGTGCCGAGCGAGGAGATTCCAGAGGGAGCGATCACTGCCGCGTCGTCCGTGAGTGGAAACGACCTGTTCCAACACGGGTACGAGCGGTGGACAGACGTGTTCAACGACCGCCAGTTGTTGTCGCTCGCGACACTCCTCCGGTCGATCGACGGGGTGGAGAGCCAGAGTGCACGAGAGTTTCTGTTGTTAGCCTTCGGAGACTCCCTGATGTTTCAGTGCACGTTTACGACGTACAACAAGCAACGGAACAACATGGAGGGTGTCTTTCGAATGAACTCGTACGCCCCACAACGTGATTTCGTCGAGAACAACGTCTGGGGCACAGAACACGGCCGTGGGAACGTCACGAACACCTGGGAGAAACTGATACGGGGGGTGGAGTTCGCTCACTCGCCGACGGACAGACACCCCGAAACAGACGGAGAGATGGTCGAGACGGAGCCGTTCGCCCAGTCGATCGGGGAGCGATCAACTGTTCACGCCGGCGACATGCGGCAGGTTGAGGCCGAAGACGAGTACGACGCGGTGATCACCGATCCGCCGTACTACGACAACATCGTCTACAGCGAACTGGCAGACTACTTCTACGTCTGGCAGAAGATACTGCTCGAAGACGAGTATCCCGGGTTCGACCGCGAGAAGACACCACGCGCCGACTCAATCGTCACGAATCCGTATCTCGACAAGACCGAGGCGGATTTCGAACACGAGATTGGCGAGGCGCTCTCGGTTATCCGCAGAGCACTGAAGGACGACGGCGTGCTCGCGTTCACGTACCACCACTCCGACTCCGAGAGTTGGGGAGAACTACTCACCTCGCTGTGTCAGAACGACTTCGAGATCACCGCGACGTATCCAATCAGTTCGGACCTGAACAAGTTCATCGGCGGCGACGCGGTCGCGTTCGACATCGTGATCGTCGCCCGCCCCACCGACGACCGCGAACCGACCTCGTGGCGAACACTCCGACGCAACATCGTCCGCACAGCACGCGAAACCCGTGAGACACTCGAAGAGAACCGTGATCTCGCCTCTGGCGACATCGGCGTGATCGAGATGGGGAAATGCTTTCAGGAGTACTCCAAGCACCACGGCAAAGTCCACCGCGCCGGCGAGATCATGGACGCGAAGGAAGTCGTCGGTCAGATCTACGGCATCATCCAAGACGCCAATCTCGGCGAGACGGACGTGTACCTCGACTTGCTCGAACAGTACAACCCGACCACAGACGACCTCAACAAGCTCCTGCGGCGCGCCGACGCGACACAGGACCGAATGGTGGAGATGGAACTACTTGCCACGGACGCCACCGGGCTCGAACTCCGCGACTGGCGCGACGAGACGCGGCAGGCGTACGCTCGTGACGCCGTCGAGGACCCAGACACCACTGCGACGACGCTCGACCGCGCACATCTCCTGCGGAACGTCTACGAACAGGGCGGCTCGCGTCGGGAGTATCTCGACGAGTGGGATCACGACGAACTGCAGGCGCTGTGTGAGGATCTCGCTCACGTCACTGGTGACGAGATCTATCTGCGGATGCTCGGTGCTGACGTGACGCTCGAAGAACTTGGTGCGGATTGATCGGGTGTGTGGGTACGCAACGTTGGTTGTCGGCGCACGCCGACGGCCATCAACGAGCATCTCGAACAGTTCGAGACGGACAAACAGACCGCAGAGAGCCAGATCGACGGCGTGAGACAGCACACCGAACAACTGGCTGAGCGGGTTACAGCGGTAGCAAGGAGAAAGCCCACCCCTTCAGGGGTGGGAGGATGTCAAGGCCCCGACGAAGAGACCGAAGCAGTTCGTTCCGACCCTCGGGGTTCGATCCCACGGCAGGTGAGCGACGAGAGGCACACGACCGGAGGGTGTCAGCTGTCGCTGAAGCGGCGCGGACCGTGAGGCCGCAGTCGACACGCTCGATCTGCCCCGTCAAGAGAACTGTTGACCGGGATACAAGAACCTGCAGGCCGACGGAAACGACTCGCCGACGAAATCGAGAAACTGCCGAGAGAAGTTGTGGCGTTCGGAGCGGCTGTGCGAGACGGACCGACAGATTCGGCGAAATGCGGCGAGAGATCCTCGAAGACACGACTGGGACGATCCCCCCCGCGGAGTTGGTATCACTGCTGTAAATAGAGTACAAATGAGAGAACACTCTGATCGCAACTGCACTCCGGGAGGCCTGAGTGACTCTGCGATGCACACGCTGAACCTCGCGTTCACCGTCGCAGTGAACGAGACGGTCGAGTCTGGCCGTGCCGCTCTGGACACAGTCGTCGTTGTGGATTCGTTTAGGACTCTCAATAACGACGTGCGTGAAGAGGCCGTGTCGTGTACTCCCGGCGACGACAGTCCGTACTCACGTCTTCCGGCACAGCCACCGCCGAGCGTGTCCCGAACCCACAACAGAAACGGCTGAAGAAGGACGACGTTCAGCGGACACTCGACAACCACCCGCGCGGGGACGACTCCGGGGAGACACAGAAACACCCACTCGATAACACAACAGACCACCACCTCACACCCCGACACCCACAATCTCCCCACCGACCGAGAGCGCGGCGACACCGCCGACGACGGTCCACGCCGTCGCCCGGTCGAGTGACGTGACCGCCGTTCGCCGACTGCCGTCCGCACGGGTCCAACTCGCGACACCCGCGGGCCCGACACGGACGACACGATCCGGGGAGACCAGTGCCGTCGCCCGCCCATCACCCGACGGGCCGACGACCGTCTCGACGCGTCCGCCGACCGGGTCGGCGACCCGCCAGCGACGGCGCCCGTCGGCGGCGTGTGCCCGAATCTCGTCGCCGTCGCCGACGACGATCACGCCGGGTGGCGTCGACGGCCCACCGTCGCCGGCTCGTTCGTAGACCCCACCGAACGGCGCACCACGGACGATCCAGTCGGGCGTGCCGTCCGGATCGCGGCCGACGACGGCGTACCCCGCGTCCCCCCAGTGGCTCGTGAGTAGTCGCCCGCCGGCTGTCCCGAGCGGTCGAACAGAGCGGCCACGCACCGCGCGAACGTCGACCGTGCCGTCCGCGAGATCGACCCACGCCAGTCGTGCCGGCCCCGCTGGGCGTTCGTTGGCGACCGCGTCGCCGATGTACGCGCGGTCGCCGTCGACGACCGTCCGTCTCGGCTGGAGTCCGCTCGGCAACGCACCCTCGCCGACGAGTCGTCCGGTCGCCGTGTCGAACAGGAAGTACCGACTCCCGTCCGTCGCGAACAGTCGGCCATCAGTCACCACCGCGGGCACCGTCTCTCCGACCGCGGCCGGTACCGCGACCGACCACAACAACCGCCCAGTGTCGGTGTCACGACCCTGTAGCCGGATCGGCCGGTTCTCTGTCGTCGTCGCCGGTGTCACACGCGGGGTGGATGTCTCACGTGAGGCCGATGTCCCAGGTGAGGTGGATGTCTCGCGCGAAGTCGATGTCTCACGTGAGGTCTGTCTCATGTCCTGGCTGCCTGCAGCACCCGTCGTCGCCCGCTCGGTTCTCGTTCCGTCCGCGGCGTCCGCGTCGGTGAACGTGATCACGGGGTCGGTCGTCGGGAACCAGTTCCGCTCGCCGGAGGGGGTCTGCCACCGAACAGTGCCGTCGCGACGGTCGTACGCCACCGTCCGGCCAGTGGCGCGCGTCTCCGACAACACCACCGTGTCGGTGGTGATCCCTGCTGGCTGTCTGGCGGAGTCGATCCGCCACAGCCGCGCTCCGGTCCGGGTGTCGACCCCCGTGAGCTGGGTGCTCGCCTCGTTTCCACGCCCGAAGAAGGCGACGCTCACGAGCACGTCGCCCGCGGAGACGGACTGCTGGAGGCCGACCTCGGTAGCCCACACCGTCCTCCCGTCTGTCGTCGACAGGCCGCGGAGTCGGGTTGGTGTCCCCCGCTCGTGGGTGACGACCACACCGTCACCGGCCGAGAGTCGGTCGACTGCCGGACTGTCCGTTCGCCAGCCGATCCCCTCGACTTCTGTCTCCGTGCCGGTGTCGCGCAACGCCGGGTTGACTGTTGGTCGCTCCCGGTCGGTGCCGAACACGCCGGCACAGCCTGCCAGTCCCGTGAGTCCGGCGAGCCCACTCGTCAACAGCGCACGTCGTCGCACATGTCCGGTTCGGTCGCTGTCGACGTAAGCCCGCCGGCCCGGGTGGTCGTCTACTCGAATGGTCGGCGGCTCGGATAATCGCCGGCTCGGATGATCGTCGGCTCGGTCGGGGCGACAGTCGTCCGTCGTCTCGGTTGGTCGCGATGTCGACCGGCCGCGATGTCGACCGGTCACCGTCTCAGTCGTCTGCCGGCTCGCCGGGGTCTGTCGAGCCGGCCAGCCGCTCGTCGTCGGAGGCCGACCCGAACACCGACACCGTGATTGCGACGACCGCCGCGCCGGTGGTGTTCACGACCAGATCGACTGCCGTGTCGACCGCGTACGCTCGGAGGGTGAGGTCGTGCCAGAACGACTTGAAGAGGAATTCGTACACCTCGAACCCGGAGCCGATCGCGAACACGGACGGCACCACCCACCAGACGGAGGCGGCGGCAGCCGCTCGGTCGCGGTGTGCTAGATACGCCAACCCAGCGACACCGATCCCACCGAGACTGTGTGTGAGCAGATCCCACCACCAGATCTCCATGTACGTGCCCGTGCGAACGCCGAAAAAGTGGAGCAACGTCACCGCGACCGCGACGCTTCCGAACACGATCCACCCGATCATCGTGCGTCCACCTGCGCGGAGGTCGGCGCGGAGTCGGCGAGCGAGTCGGCCGAGCCAACGGTGTGGCGCACCGGGGAAGCCGGATGTTGCTGTCGCAACACGGGTTCCGCCGGCGGCCAACAACACCGACGCGACGCCGACAACCGCCCGTGTGGTGAGGTGGGGCAACGACACGTCTCTGTTGCAGCCCGAACAGTCGTAAAGATCTTGTGCTACGTGTCACCGCTTGCGACTGAACTGAGGCTCGTCACCCGCCGACGAGCAGGTAGCCGACGAGGTACGCGACGGCGGCGAGTGTGATCGTCACCAGTCCCGTCACCAGCGCGCGGAGTCGGCGGTCGCTCGGTGCCGCCTCCGACGCGCGAAGCGAGGGGACGCCGACGAGCGCCAACGGCGCGATACTGAATCCGAGCCAGTGGGCGTCAGCCATCGTCGGCCGCGGGAGGAGTATCACCGCGACGACATAACCGACGCCGACGGCCGCCCGCGGCGCGACGGCTCGCCGCAGTGACTGCCCGGCGACGCGTGTGTAGACGACCGTCCCGATCCACACCGTCGCCAACTCGACGAACGTGATCGCGAGCAGGTTCAACGTCGGGTCGCCCGCGAAGACGAGCCGCTCGCCCAACAGTCGGCGGTCGGTCGGCGCGAGCAACGGCGGCGGCGCAGACATCAACACGTCACCCCACGGGTGGAGGAGGAGGCCGCCGACGGCCGCCGCGAGTCGGTCGCGAGCCGACAGGTCCGTCCAGACGGCCGCGGCGACCCCGACACAGGCGACCCCGACGGTGAACACCCCCGCGACGAACACCCCGCGGGCGCCGCCGACGCCGTCACCCACCAGAAACGCCGGGAGCACGGCGAGAGCCGTCACCGTCGCGGCCAGCGCGGCGCGTCTGCGGTTGCCGTCGGCGTCACCGCCGCTGTCATCAGCGCCGTCACCGCCGGCAGTGGCGCCCGTCCACGCCTGCCACGCCGTGCCGGCGGCCGCGACCCCGATGGCCGCGGGGCCGACGACCGCCAACGGGTGTGTGACCCGGCGGTGGACGACGTTCGAGACGCCCCAGAACCCGTTCACCGACAGCACCGCCTCGCCGCCCAACTGGCGGACGTACGAGAAAACGCCGACCAGTAGGTCCAGATCGGGGAGCACCGCCGCGGCCGCCGCGACGGCACCGAGCCACAGTGTCGTCTGGCGGTCCCGGCCCGCGAGGCTCGCGAGCACAGCCATGAGCGCGAACGCGAGGAACTCGTGTCCGACGAACACACCGCCCGGTTTCGGCGGCTGTGTGGTGTGGGTTTCGACTGCGTGTAGGATTCGACTGCGTGTGGGATTCGACTGTATGTGACTCGAACTGTCTCGTCAGTTCGGCCGCGCGACCGTCGCCTCTGTGGCGCTGTCGATTTGGCCGAAAAACGTGCGACCGGGGGAGAGAGTCAGCGCCGTCCGTATCCGACGCGTCGTGTCACTCCGGCCCGGCGTAGCCCGTCACGCCGAAGTCAGAACGCTCCTCGCTGTCCGTGGTCGTCTCCGGCTCGGCGTCGTCGTGAGTGTCGGCGTCGTCGTGAGTGTCGCTGCTGTCGCGGGTGTCGCCGTCGTCACGAGCCGCACGCTCGTCGTGCCGCCGTCGATCCGCGTGTGTGGGTGTCTCGACGACGGTGAACAGGAGGTTGATGAGGACGTTCGTCGCCTTCGCTCGTTCTGTCTCGGTGACCTCGTAGGCCGCGCCGGTGTCGGTCGCGCCGGGGACGGCGTTCGGGAGGTCCCGACTCTCGGGGACGGGGACGACCTGGGCGGCGCGGATGTCTGCGAGCGCCTCCGTCACCGTCCGCAAGAGCTGTTGGAGCTGGCCCGCGGAGGCGACGCCCTCGACCGCGAGCGTGGCGCGCACCTCCTCGATCCGTGCGCGCATCTCGTCGGTGCGGTAGCTCGGGAGCGGCTGTTCTTCGATGTCCAGAAGAAACTCCTCATACTCTGCTGCGAGCTCTGCTGCCGCTGTCGTGCCGTCAGCTATTTCTGACGGTGAATCGTTCGAACACATGTCGTGTGATGCCGCGCACGACACTGCGATGGTAGGGCGTTAGTGGCGCCCTGCCGTTTTCCACGGCGCCCACCGCAGCGTCGTGTTTCACCCTGACGTGACTACGGGTAGTAAATCTTACGACGGATTGAACTAGTGTCGTGTTTCGAACAGCGAG
>JAHENP010000239.1 GCA_018609965.1 Haloferacaceae archaeon | reverse complement strand
GCCTCCGCGTAGTTTCCCCGTCTTTGTGCGATCGCTCCGAGGTTGTTGAGACTCCTCGCCCGGCCGGCTGTGTCACCCAACTCGCGGGCCAGCTCCAGACTCTTCTCGTGGTACTCTTTCGCCTCCGCGTAGTTTCCCCGACAACGTGCGATCAACCCGAGGTTGTTGAGACTCTTCGCCCGGCCGGCTGGGTCACCCAACTCGCGGGCCAGCTCCAGACTCTCCTCATGGTACTCTTTCGCCTCCGCGTAGTTTCCCTGATTTCCTGCAATCAGCCCGAGGTTGTTGAGAATCGTTGCCCGCACACCGGAATCCTCAGTCGCCTCCAGAATGAGTTCGTACTCGTCTGTTGCAACGTCCCAGTTCCCAGCATCATCGTTCATCCACCCACGCTGGTTCGCTAGCCGCTGTCGACTCGATGAATCCGGTGTCTCGATCTCAGAGTCCTCACTCGTTCCGAACAGTAACGCCAACTTCGGCCGCTGGACCCCGATCTCAAAAATGTCCCATAAGAACTGCCCACGAGACTCCTCGTACGGCGCCGCCGACAGCCCGTTCAGACAGTCCTCGAACAACTGCTGGCCGAGTGTGTCCCGCGACAGCCGCACCAGAAACAGCTCCGACCACAGTTCGTGGTTCGTCGCGAACCCCTCTCCGTCCTGGCCGAAGACGACTCTCCCGGCCAGTTCCTCGCCCAACAGCCGCCGGACCTCGTTTTCCTCCGTCTCGTCGCTCGCCAACCCGAGCAGTGACGCCTCCCGCACCGCCAGCCCGGCCGCGTTCAGGACGTTCACACCGATTGCGACCTGCCGGCGGAGTCGTTCGTTCGCGGATAGTTCCGTCTCTGGGCCGTCGGGTGTCACGTCGTCGTACACCTCTTCGACGTGTCCGCTCAGGGAGAACTCCGGGTCACTCCTGTCCACCGCCACGGGCCCGACCGGGAGGAAGTACGACAACAACAACATCGCGCTCGCCTGGTTGTCGTTGGTGATCTGCTCGTGAACCGTCGCCGGGTCCATCCCCACCGATTGCTCGGTCGCCTGCTCGAAGCTGTCGATCACCCGCTCCGTCTCGGTCTCTGTCAGCCCGCTTGGGGACTCTACCGAGTCGGTCAGTCGGATCGTATCGAGGTCGTTCTTTGTGGCCACGATTTCGTTCCAGCGCTCGCTGTCAGGCGCGATCACGTCCGCGTCGGTGTCGTCGGTTGCGAGCGCTCGCGCCGTCTCACTGAGTCCGTCCCGCCACTCCGTCTCGCGGGAGTCGAACAGGAAACTCACATTCTCGTCGTCTGCGAACTCGTCGAGCAACGTGAACACGGGGAGGTGTGGCGGTCGGGTCGCGTCCGAGACGATCACCAGAACCGGCTCTGGGGTGTTGCGGATCGCCGTCGCCACCGCGTCGGTGTCGGTGATCGGTGCGCCGCTGCCGCGGTCGCGGTAGAGCACGCGCCCGACGCGGTCCGAGCCGACGCCAATCTCGTCGTCTGCGTGTTCACCCATCTCCCACCGCTCTGCGACCTGCCGGACGAGCGTGGACTTGCCCGCGCCCGGCGCGCCGAGGACGACCCGCGCGTTGCCGCCCCGGAGCGTCTCGACCAATGTCGTCGTGAGTGATCCTGTCTCACCGTCGCGCGGGACGCGATCAGCGGCGAATCCGCGGTGGATCTCCGCGAAGTTGAACTCGCGGCGCCAACACGCCTCGCGGTCGACGTTCGACTCGTCGGTGAACTGCTCGGGCTGGAGCCACGCGAAACCGTGGTCGGTCACGTCCACCGGCTCGCCGTCCATCAGTGCGGCCGCGAGCGCGTCCGGCACCCACCGACGCCGGAAGAGTCGTCGGGCGAACCTGTCGAGTCCGTTCCCGACGATTCGCTTCCGCACGACGGCGAACACAGCGGCGATCGTCACCCCGGCCACGCCGAGTGAGGTGACGAATCCGACGGTCGTGGTGACGAATCGCCAGACTGCGGCGGCGACGCTGGCGAGGTCCATACACTCGTTTCCAGTCTAGTCGACAAAAGGATACTGCCGCCAGTGTGGATCGACACGCGGCTGTCGAACAGAGACGGCCGCCCGAACGGAGAGACGGCTCAGTCACTGGGGGACTCGTCCCGGTCGGCGCGCTGCACCACCAGACGAGCGACATCCTTGCGAGTGACCCGCGTAAGCGTGGACTTCCGGCACGAGCAGACACAGGAAGCAGAGTAACTGTCGACCCAGCGACACACCCGTCTGCACCGGAACGCTGCTCATATCTGCGGAATGTCAACTATCTTTGTAACTAGTTCGATCTGTCACGATCCGGCGCCGGCTCCAGTAGCTCACCCAGTTCCGCTTCCACACCGGTTAACCGACCACCCCCCGGAGGCTCCGGTGTGCGAATCGTATGCCACGGCGGCGCGGGCGGTGTTCCGGAGGCACCGGAACCGAGACAGGCAGTGTTGGACGAGGCGGCCGAGACGGGCGCGAGCGCGGAGACGGTCGTCGACGCCGTCGTCGACGCAGTCGAGCTGTTGGAGGCAGACGAGCGGTTCAACGCCGGCTACGGCGGCGCGGTCCAGTCGGACGGGGTGGTCCGGACGGACGCGGGGATCACCACGAGCGACCGGGCGGTTGGCGCGGTCGCGTCGCTGGCGGGCGTGCGTGACGCCGTCGCCGCCGCGCGGGTCGTGATGGAGGAGACGCCACACGTCCTGTTGGCGGGCGAGCCGGCGGTCGATCTCGCGGCCGACTTCGGGATCGAGACGGACGCCGAACTCCTGACCGACGAGACCCGCGAGCGGTACGCGGACGCCGACCCACCGACCGGCGGGCCACGAGAGCATCTCGACTGGCTCGACGAACGGTTCGGCGGGCACGACACGGTCGGTGCCGTCGCACACGACCCCGAGACGGACGGGTTCGCGGCGGCCACCTCCACCGGCGGGCGGACGTTCGCGCTCGCGGGCCGGGTGGGTGACGTGCCGCAGTTGGGGTCGGGCTTTTTCGCGAGTCCGGCGGGTGGGGCGTCGGCCACCGGCGCGGGCGAAGACATCGCTCGGGCGACCCTCACGCGGCGTGCAGTGCGGCACCTGGAGTCGGGGTTGGACGCACAAGCCGCCGCGGACCGCGCGATTTCGGAGTTCGGCGAACTCACGGGGTCGTCGGCGGGCGTGATCGTGTTGGACGGCGACGGCGCGGGGTCGGCGTTCAACTCCGAGGGGATGCAGACGAGCGTCGCGACGGGGTAGCCGACAGCCGCCGGGTGAACTCCACGACCGGCGCGGTGACGCCGTCGATGAACTCGTGGTCGAACCCACCGAGTCGGTCGTACCCGAGTTGTTCGGAGAAGCCAACCGCGTCCGCGGACGGCGACCCCGTCGATCTCTCCGTGTCGGTCCTGCAGGTGGACTGTCCGGCCGGACGGAGACACGTCACACCGCACCACGGCGTCGGTGAAACGACACCGTTTTGAGTAGGAACCCGTTACTGTTCTGTGTACGCTCCGGTGGTGTAGTCCGGCCAATCATATTGCCCTCTCGAGGCGATGACCTGGGTTCGAATCCCGGCCGGAGCAATTCTATCTTGGCCAGTTATCAGTCGTTCAACCAGTACATCACTTCTCCGACTGCTTCATCCGACTAGTCCCTGAAAACTGTATGGGTAGTCGATTAGAAGTACATATACGCGTTGCTACTACTCATTTTTCCTGAGTATCTTTTTTATAACGTGTTTTTAGTCGCCAGTGAGAACGAAACGGTTTCGTGCCTGCGTCAGCGCCCTATGGTAGCTGAATACAATGATACTGTTCACAGGTTTATGACTGCTGAAGACACTCTGTCGGCCCACAACAGTGGTACGGAACTATCCCTTTACCAGAGTTCTCTCGTCTTTATAGATGTACTAACATTTCTTTGACACTTTGTTCTGTTTGTGTTTCTACTTCACCAGTCTCGGGTCGCTCGCCTCCGGGCACCTTGATATCCTGACTGTCGCTCGGCGTCTGACCGTTCGCATCGTGTAACACACGCTGTGAATCACCGAACGTTGCAGGCATCGAGTCACCAATCATGTGATCGCCACCAGACCGGTGTGTGTAGCCAAAGGCATCTTTGGAAGAATCACTTTCCACACTATCTGATAGGATATTGAGAGTTGATAACAGTTCCTCAATAAGACTCTTATCCTGTGATCATGTCGTGGGCAGGGCTCAGAGGAGACAAACGGTTGTTGCGTGTGTTGTCGGTGAGTGCGACTGTCCTCAGACTGGCCCGAACGCCGCCGTCGCCGACTCCCGGTCCGGGTGGTGGATGGCCTCACCGGAGTCGGTGTCGAACAGGTGGAGTCGGTCCGGTGGCAGCCGAAGCCCGACCTGATCGCGTTCCCGCACGCCGGCACTCCCCTCAACGGCGGCCGTGACGCTCGGCCCTCCATCCAGTGTCGCGTGGACGAACGACCGCTCTCCCACTGGTTCGGTGACATCCACCCTCGCGGGGAGTGTCGTCTCTGCGTCGTCAGCCTCCGGTTCGACGCTGATGTCCTCCGGTCGAACGCCAATCGTCACCCGGTCGACACCGTGAGCGGCGTCCGCGAGCGGGTCGACAACGGGGTAGTCGACCGGCCCGGTGAAACTGTCACGACCGTTTCGCATCGCGAGCGTGTTCATCGACGGCTCGCCGACGAACTGCGCGACAAACAGGTTTGCAGGCTCGTGATAACAGTTCATCGGGGGCGCGACCTGTTGGATTTCCCCGTCCGAGAGCACCGCAACCCGATCACCCATCGTCATCGCCTCTGTCTGGTCGTGGGTGACGTAGACGGTCGTCACACCCAACTCGCGTTGGAGCTGTTGGATCTCCGTCCGCATCCGCGCCCGTAGGGTGGCGTCCAGGTTGGACAACGGCTCGTCCAACAGAAACACCGACGGGTCACGGACAATCGCTCGGCCGAGCGCGACGCGTTGTTGTTGGCCACCCGACATCGAATCCGGCGTGGCGTCGAGCAGTTCGGTCACGTCGAGCGTCTCGGCGGCCGACTCCACCTCGGCAGCCACCTCCTCGTCGGACAGGCTCGTCGTCATCCGGAGCCCGAAGCCGATGTTCTGTCGGGCGGTCATGTGTGGGTACAACGCGTAGTTCTGGAACACCATCGCGGTGTTGCGTGCCTCCGGTTCGAGCCCGAGCACCGACTCGCCGTCGATTCGGATGTCGCCGCTTGTCGGCTCCTCTAGTCCGGCGATCATCCGGAGTGTCGTCGACTTCCCGCAGCCGGACGGGCCGACGAGCACCAACAGCTCACCCTCTCGCAGCGACACGGAGAGATTCTCGACTGCTGTCGCGGCTTCACCGTACGTCTTCGTCACGTCTGTCAGTTCGAGCGCCACCCCGGTCTCTGACCGACGACGGGGTTGCCCGCCGTCCGTCGCTACCCGACGCGACGCCGCAACTGTCGCGACACCGGACGACCGAGTCGGCGGGGTGTCACCGTGTGAGTCGCGCCTGTGTTCGTGCGTGTGTCGAAAGTCGTGTGTGTGTTCGTCAGTCATCCTTTGAGTGAGCCTTCGACGAGTCCTTTCACGAAGTAACGTTGCAGTCCGAGGAAGACGAGAACGAGCGGGAGCATCCCGATCACGCTCGCGGCCGCGATGGCGCGCCAGTCGTTGCCGTACTGGCCTTGGAACTTGTAGACGCCAATCGAGATGGTGTGGAGCCGGCTCTCGCTGCGCAACACGGTAAACGCGAGCACGAACTCCGACCAGGTCAACACGGTGTTGAAGATCCCGACGACGGCGATTCCGGGCGCGACGGGGCGCAACAACACGTACCGGAGCGTCTGGAGCCGGTTGCAGCCGTCGATCCGGGCGGCGTAGTCCAACTCCATCGGCACCGTATCGAAGTACCCCTTCAGCAGCCAGATCGAGAACGGTGTCTGAATCCCGACGTACAACAACACGAGCCCGGCGCGAGTGCGGAGCAGCCCCAGCGTCGACATCACCGTGTAGAGGGGGACGATGATGATCACCGGGGAGATCATCTGGAACAACAACACGATCCCGAGTAGCCCACGCCGACCACGGAACTCGAACCGCGAGAAGGCGTACGCCGCCGGCACGGACACCAGTAAGATCCCACCGACACCCAAGATGGTGACGAGCGTGGAGTTCACCAGCCACGTTGCCACCCCGGCGTCGATCACCTGTTGGTACGCTGTCAGCGAGATCTCCGAGGGAAGGAGTCTAAACGGGTAGCTGAACAACTCCCCTTCCGGCCGGAGACTCGCGGACACCACCCACAACGCGGGAAACACGAAGAAGACGACCGCGACGGCGTACAGCACGTACACTGCGGCGTCGACGGTTGCCGGTGCGGTGATCGTCTCGGCGAGCCGTCGGAGTCGGCTCGTCGGCTGTTCCTGTCGGATCGTGTCGGTCTCGACGGGTGTGCCGCCGTCCGACTGTGGTTCGTTGTTCGTCATATCTCCTCGGAAACATCGAACGCGTACAGATACACCGCAGTCAATGCGAGATTCGCGACCAACATCACGACCGCAATCGACGCTCCACGGCCGAGTGCGTTGTCCTGGAACGCCTCCTGGTACATGAACAACGCCAACACCTGTGTCGACCGACCGGGGCCACCGCCGGTCAGCGCGAAGATCAGGTCGAACGTGTTGAGCGCGTAGATCGTCACCAGGACGATCGTCACGAACAACACGGACTTTAGCTGTGGGAGCGTGACGTGTCGGAACCGGTTCCACCGCCCGGCGCCGTCGACACGAGCGGCCTCGTAGAGCCGCTGTGGAACGCGTTGGAGGCCGCCGTAGATCATGATCATCGAGAAGGCAGTGCCCCGCCACGTGCCAGCGACGATCGTCGAGATCAGCGCCAGCGTCGGATCAGACCGGAACGGCACCGGACCGACCCCGACCAGCCCCAACAGGTAGTTGATCGCACCGAACTGGCTCTCCACGAGCATCACTTTCCAGACGAGCCCGATGATGATCCCGGGGACGATCCACGCGAGCAACACCGACACCCGGGTGGTGAGGTGGCCACGCAACCCGCGTCGCACGCCGTAATCGATCGCCAACGCGAGCACCAACCCCAGCAGAACGTGGAGCACGACACTGGAGAAGGCGTAGATCGCAGTCACTCGCAACATCTCCCAAAACTGGGGGTCGGTTGCGAGTCGTGCGTACTGTTCGATCCCGACGAACTCCGTGTCCGGGCTGACGAGGCTCTCGTTGGTGAAGCTCATCAACACGGCCTCGACCATCGGGTACAGTTGGAACACCGCGAGCAACACCAGTGTCGGTGCGAGCCACGGCAGGGGGTGGTCCAACAGTCGCCGTCCGACGGCCCGGAGACGAGCGAACGAACGGTCGGTCGTCGAGTCGGGTGTTGTCATCTGTGGTGCAGCGCGGTTGTCTCCGTCGCCTCAGGTGGCATCGTACTCGTCGGCGACGTTGGTGATCATCGTCTGGGCCGCCGACTCCGGGCTGGCCTGACCGGTCACGACGTTCTCGATGGCGATCACGTACTCCGAGGCAATCGTGCTGTAGATCGGTCGCGGTGGGCGAGCGATCCCGTCTTGGAGGAACGCCCGAAACCGATCCTGGTAGGGGGTGTCGGGGTCGTACAGTTCGTCGTCGTCGAACACCGACTCGCGGGTCGGGAGCAACGCCGCCGCCTCACAGTACCGCCCCATCGACTCCGGCTCTGCGAACTTCCCGATGAACGACTTCATCGCGGCCGCGGCTCCGTCGTCACCCTCTCGGAACGTCCCTTCGGTCCACCCGCCGACCCCAGTCGTGTGTTCCCCGTCGGCCGGACGTGGGATCTTCGCGACTTTCCACCGCTCCCAACGGTCGTCGGGAATCTCGTCGTCCGTCTCGATCGGGTTCTTGATGTTCCGTTCGATCTGGTCGTTGTTGCCGACGAACATCGCGAGATTGCCCGCGCGACCCTCGCGTGGAAGGAACTCGATCTCCTCGACGCTTGCAACCCGTTGTGGGGTGACACCCGTCTCTACCAGGTCGCGGATGAACGCCAGCGCGTCGACAAGCGCCGCTCGGTTCGCGTCCGCACCCAACACGGGCGCTCCCGACTCGTCAAGCAGCTCGCCGCCGGCGCTCCAGAAGTACGGCAGGTTCGCGAGCGCCGACGATGTCGGGAACATGAACGCGTCCATCTCCTCACCGTCGGCAATCGCCTGCCCGACCTCCAACAACTCCTCCCACGTTACCGGCGGATCGCCGTTGTTGTACGTGTCAAGCACGTCCTGCCGGTAGTAGAGACACCGACAGCCGGTGTACTTCCATGCCGCCAACAGATCCCCGTCCCGCATCGCGGTCTCCCTGACGAACGGAAAAAAGTCGTCGATGTCGTCGACGTAGTCGTTCAACGGCTGGAGATACTCGTAGAAGTCCGCCACCCACTTCGAGTCGAGCGTCGATCCGTCCGGGGCGTTCCCCTCGGCGGCGCTCGTCAGGAGGTTGTTCTTCCACTGGCCAAACGCCGGGTACTCGACATCGATCCGGTAGTCGGGGTGGTTGTCTGCCCACTCCTCGTGTTGTTGTTTCAGCGCCGGCGCCGCGGCCGGCTGATCGCTCTGGTCCTCGATTGGCGTGTAGAACGTACTGGTCTGATAGACGAGTGAGGTGTCGCCTTTCCCGAACCGCTCGTGGGAGATCAACGGTGCTGACTCGTCGACGCTCCCGCCGGAGCCGCCCCCCTGGCACCCTGCGAGACTGGTGATTGCTCCCGCACCGACTGCTGATACGACTGTGCGCCGCGGCAGCTTCCGCTGTCCGTCTGCCATTGGAATACCATTGTAACAGTGGCTGGGTTTTAAAATCCAACGATACGGTAGCCGACCCCTCGGGACCGTGGGTCGGAGCCGGGTATGCTGTGGACCACAAGAGTAGGAGAGTTCACGCAAACAACGGAGAGAAGAGGTCGATACATAACAACTTCCCAGCAGTTTCGAGCCGGGGCCTCCAGTCTCGAGGAGAACGGAGCGAGTATACCGGAGTGGAAACTGGCACGGAGCGACACAGCCGGGACAGTCCGGTCACGCGACTCACGAACAGTCATTTGTTTACCCCCCTAGCCGTTCCGACACCGCTGTCCCCCCATCGCGGTCAGTCCGGGGTCGCTTTTGACGTCGACCAGTCCCTTCGCCGAGAGTGACGCCGGAATCTCTCCGAGCCCGTCCGGGTCCACATTCAACAACATCCCCACATCCATCCCGTCGCCGACGGAGTAGAACGCGACGGGCGTCTCCGTCTCCTCGTCGGACAGCTCCGGTTTTTGGGGTCGGTGCCCGCGCCGGCGGCAGTCGTGTGTGATCCGCCGCTCCAACACCTGGAACACGCGGTCGTCGTGGGCGCCAATCTCGGAGGTGACCCGTCGCCCGTCGTCGTCGTGACACACCTTCACCGTCTTCCGTGTCGAGCCGCCGTTCGCGACGCGTTGGCGACCCCGTTCGGCGTGGACCAACCCCGTCGGTTCGACGGTCGTCACCACGTCTGGACCGCCGGCCAGACCGTCCTCGTCGTCACCAGCCGGGTCGTCGCTGTCGAAGTCCCCGGTCGGGTCGTCGCCGTCAGGGTCGCCAGCTGTCGTCGCACGAAACTGGAGTCGTCGCCCCTCCGAGACGACTGTACACGGCTGCGGGTCGGTGTCAGTGACGCGCCCACCGACGCGGGCGGGGTGGGTGACGAACACCGGCTTCCTGTCGGGGAGCGCCGCGAACAACGTGTCTGCCACGCTGGCGACGGCCGGAGAACTCGCCGACGGCAACAACGGCTCCGTCTCCCGGAAGGCTGCTGTGTAATCGGTTC
>JAHENP010000238.1 GCA_018609965.1 Haloferacaceae archaeon | reverse complement strand
CGGCGACGTGGACTTCGTCGCCAAAACTGTCGCCGACGACCCAGGTGACGTGAAACGGGTCGCGACGAACGCGATCCAGACGATCAACGGCGTCGAGGGGACACAGACGTACATCGCGATGGACTAGAGGGCGGCCGTCCGTCGCGACGGATCGAGGAGACACGGCCGTACGCCTCGATGAGCCGAGTCGGAACCGGAACCGCCGTCGGTCACGAGAAGGTTTACTACCGCCGCTCCCCTCCCGAGTCGTGTGAGTAGCGTCCCCGAGCGTTCGGAGATCGACGAGGAGTACAAGTGGAGCATCGAGTCGTTGTTCGCGGACGACGAGGCGTGGGAGGAGGCGTTGGCGGCGGCAGAAGAACGAATCGACGACCTGCGCGTGTACGAGGGGCGGGTCGACGAGAGCGCGGCCACGCTCCGGCAGTTTCTGGAGACGTACGAGTCGGTGACTCGCGACATCAGCCGAATCTCACAGTACGCCCGACTGCGGTCGAACGAGGACACGCGCGACCAGTCGTACCAGGCGATGGCCGCACAGGCACAGTCGCTCACCTCGGAGCTGTCCAGCGCGATCAGCTTCTTCGAGCCGGAGCTCCAGGCGGTCGACGAGGAGACGTTGGCGTCGTTCGTCGAGACGGAGCCGGCGCTGGCGGAGTACGATCACTACTTCGACGACATCCGTCGGCAGCGCGAACACACCCGATCCAGCGAGGTCGAGGAGATTCTCTCCGAGATGGGTGAGGTGCTCGACGCCCCCAGCGAGACGTACCAGATGCTGACGAACGCGGACATGACGTTCCCGACGGTCGAGGGGCCAGACGGGGAGGCGGTCGAGGTCTCACAGAGCAACTTCACCTCGTTGCTCCAGAAGCCGGATCGGGAGTTCCGCGAACGAACACACACCGCCTTCTACGAGGAGTGGAGCGACGTGCGCAACGCCGTCGGCACGACGCTGTCGAAGTCGACGAAGACCCACGTCAAACGGGCGGAGATCCGTGGCTACGACTCCGCCCGGGCGGCGGCGTTGGACGGGCCGAACGTCCCAGTCGAGGTGTACGACACGCTCGTCGACACCGTCACCGACAACGTCGACACGCTCGGGCGGCACGCGGAGCTGAAACGGCGGGCGTTGGATGTCGACACCGTCGAGAGCTGGGATCTGTACATGTCGCTGACGGGCGACGAGAGCCCCGAGATCGGCTACGACCGCGCGAAGGAGCTGGTGATCGACGCCGTCGCGCCGTTGGGCGACGCCTACCAGTCGCGGATGGCCGAGGGGTTGGAGTCGCGGTGGGTCGACGTGTACGAGAACCGCGGGAAACGGTCCGGCGCCTACTCCGCGGGGACGTACGACAGCCAGCCGTTCATCATGATGAACTACCAGGACGACGTCTCGTCGTTGTACACGCTGGCACACGAGTTGGGCCACTCGATGCACTCGGAGCTGGCGAACGACAGCCAGCCGTGGCAGTACGCCGACTACGAGATCTTCGTCGCCGAGGTCGCCTCGACGGTCAACGAGACGTTGCTCACCCACCACCTATTGGAGAACGTCGACGACGACGAACTCACCGCCTACGCCATCGACCAGTATCTCGAACGGTTCCGGTCGACGTTGTTCCGACAGACGATGTTCGCGGACTTCGAACAACGCATCCACGAGTACGCCGAGGCAGGCAAGCCGCTGACGCCGGACACGTTCGACGAACTGTACGGCGACGTGAAGGAGACGTTTTACGCGACGGACGCCGTCCGGGTCGACGACATGATCCGGCGGGAGTGGATGCGGATTCCCCACTTCTACTACAACTTCTACGTCTACCAGTACGCCACCGGGGTCTCGGCGGCGGCGGCGATCGTCGAGTCGATCCGCGGGGAAGGGGAGTCGGCGGCCGCCGACTACCGCGAGGCACTCGCGGCCGGCGGGAACGGCTACCCCGTCGAGATCCTCGACACCGCGGGCGTCGACGTGACCCAGCCGGCGTTCGTCGAGTCTGCCATCGATGTCTACGACGAGTTCCTCGACCGCGCGGCGGCGTTGTTGGAACTGGAGTGACGGCTGGTCGAATCCCCCTGGAGACGGGCTGAAACCCACGGCGACGCGACACTGAGGAGGGCGCGGCCGGCGGGCGTTGCGCCGGGCTGTCGAGAAACAAAAAGGTCACGCGACCCCAAACCACATAAGAAACCGCGCCCTACAACTGACGTACCACATGTCACGCAGTCCCTCTCTCCCGGAGCGTCCTCGTCTGGATCTCGACCCGGAGATGAGCGAGCAGGAACGGCTTGACGCGATGCGGAAACACTTCACGCGAATCGTCCAGGTGAACGAAGAACTCGACGACCGGCTCGACGACGCCGAGCAACGGCGGAGCGACCTCCGCGAGGAGGTCGACGAGCTGAAACGGCGCAACGAGGCGTTGAAGACCTCCTCGTTGTACGTCGCGACCGTCGAGGAGATGACAGACGACGGTGTCGTCATCAAACAACACGGCAACAACCAGGAGGTGTTGACGGAGGTGTCGGCAGGGCTCGCCGACGAGTTAGAGGCCGGCGACCGCGTCGCGATCAACGACTCCTTCTCGATCCAGACGGTGTTGGACGACGAGACGGACGCCCGTGCCCAGGCGATGGAAGTCGACGGCTCGCCGGAGGTCGTCTACGACGACATCGGCGGCATCGCCGACCAGGTCCGGGAGGTTCGCGAGGCCGTCGAGGACCCGCTCGTGAACGCCGACCAGTTCCGGGAGGTCGGGGTCGAACCGCCGAGTGGGGTCCTGTTGCACGGCCCGCCCGGCACCGGGAAGACGATGTTGGCGAAAGCGGTCGCCAACGAGACGGACGCCACGTTCATCAAGATGGCCGGGTCGGAGTTGGTGCGGAAGTTCATCGGCGAGGGCGCTCGGCTCGTCCGTGACCTGTTCGAACTCGCCGCAGAGCGTGAGCCCGCAGTCATCTTCATCGACGAAATCGACGCCGTCGCCGCCAAGCGGACGGACTCGAAGACCTCCGGGGACGCGGAGGTCCAACGGACGATGATGCAGTTGCTCTCGGAGATGGACGGGTTCGAGGACCGCGGCGAGGTGCGGATCATCGCGGCCACGAACCGGTTCGACATGCTCGACGAGGCGATTCTCCGGCCGGGTCGGTTCGACCGGCTCATCGAGGTGCCCAAGCCGGGACCGGAGGGGCGCGAGAAGATCCTCGAAATCCACACCCGCGACATGAACGTCGCGAGCGACGTGGAATTCAGCGCAATCGCCGCGGAACTGGACGACTACTCCGGGGCCGACGTGAGCGCGCTCTCGACGGAGGCCGGGATGTTCGCCATCCGCGACGGTCGTTCGGAGGTCCGGCAGTCGGACTTCGAGGACGCCCGTGAGAAGGTGGAAGACGACGAGGAGGGGCCGCTCGCGGACGAACTCCGTCCGTACCAGTACTAACCCTCCCGGTACTGGCGGGCGACGACCGACAGCCACTTTTCGCTCTGTTGCTGCCCGTTCGTATGGAGATCGTTGTCGCGGCCGGCGTCGGCCGCGGGCCGACGGAGCTGTCTGCACTGGACGCCGCACTCGCCGGCGCCGGCGTCGCGAACTACAACCTCGTCACCGTCTCCTCCGTCGTCCCCGCCGACGGCCAGGTTCGGGTCGCCGACCGCGTCCCCGACCGCGGACCCGCCGGCCACGCGCTGACGGTCGTGCTCGCGGAGGCGACCGCGGCGCCGACCGAGGCGGTCGACCCGGACGCGACAGCCACGCCCGTCACACCCGCCGATCAAACGGCGACAGACCCCGTCGACCAGACGGCAGCCACGGGCGCTTGCCCCGCCGACACGGAGCCGGAACTCGTCGCGGGGTTGGGGTGGGCGACCGGCCCCGGACCGGGGTTGTTCTACGAGGCGACCGGCGCCGACCCCGAGACCGTCCGCGAGCAGATCCGCCGGGGGCTCGCGGCCGGCGGGGACCTCCGTGAGTGGTCACTCCCGGACCGAGAGACCCACCTCGCGGTCGGCCGGCGACGCCCCGATGCTCACGTCGCGGCCGTCACGGTCGCCGCCTACGGTACCGCGACACCAGCCGACGGGCGGAAGCCGACCCACCTCGACACGGACACCGTGTGAGCCGTTCGCAGGTGCCGACGCACTTATCAGCGGGCCTCTCGAAACAGAGACGACTCTCGATGAACGGCAACAACCCCTACGCGGGGCCGCCGGGCGTCGTCGACGCCGGGCAGCCGGAGGAAGTAGACCTCACGACGGATCAAAAAAACGCCCTCCGGGAGGCGGTGTCCAACATCGTCACGCGGACGGAGTCGTATCTCCCGGACGGCTACACCGTCGGGTCGGAGCTGAACTACGGGCACGACGGCCCGCAGGCGACGGTCGCCGTCCGACCACCCGTCGGGCACGCGGTCAGCGCCGGCTTCTCCCCGAGCGTCGAGGAGTTGGCGGCCGGACTCGACGACGACGACCGTGAGGAGGTCGCGAAGGGGCTCGCCGCCAGCGCCGCGATCCAAGTGATGGACGCCGTCGGCGACGACATCGAGCCGACGGGTCGGTAGTCGGTCTCGCCTGCCGTCGACGTGTCTCGTCACTGTCGACGTATCTTGCCACCATCGGCACGTCTCGTCACCGTCGACTCGGGGTGCGACGACTCCCTGAAGACTTACCTCGCGGGCGGGTGGATGTGTCGCCGATGGCCGATCTCCTCCCCGGACAACGCGACAGCGACGACCAGCCGGACCCGCCTCGCGTCGTCGGGATCGACGGCGACGACGCCGACGAGGTGTTGTCCGCGCTGTCCGCCGGCACCGCACGTGAGATTCTGAGCGGCCTCCACGAGGAGCCCGCGACCGCCAGCGAGATCGCCGACCGCGTCGACACCACGCTCCAGAACACCCAGTACCACCTCGACAGTCTCACAGAGGCTGGGCTGGTCGTCGAGACGGACACCGTCTACTCCGAGAAGGGTCGCGAGATGAGCGTCTACGGGCCGGCCGACCGCGCGCTCGTGGTGGTCGCGGGCGAGGAGGACGACACTGGCGGGCTCCGTGGCGCGCTCCGGCGGCTGCTCGGAACACTCCTCCCGGTGGGCGGCGCCGCGGTCGCCGCCGAGCTGGCGTTGGGGGGTCCGTTCGCGCCGGCCGCGGGTGGCGGCGACGGCGCCGAGTCGGCCAGTGGCGAATCCGCAGACGTGGAGTTGACCGGCGAGACGGCGGCAGCGCCCACCAGCACCCCGTCGGCAGACGACGCCGTGCGGGCGGCGGACGCCACCGCGACGCCGGCGGTGTCGGAGGCGAGTGAGACCGCGCCGGCGTTGCTCGACAGTCTCGCCGCCTCCCCGGGCGTCCTCCTGTTCGTCGGCGGCTGTGTCGCGTTGGCGACGGTCCTGTTGCTCCGACGCCGACACTGAAACGGTCGTTTGAGTCTACGGAGGCTACTTGTGGTGACCTGCCGTACAGACGAGTGCGGTTCCCCCGCAGTTGGCCCTCCGAGCTGCCGCCCGACGCGGGCGGCGCCCTCCAGTTTCTACTCGTGTCCAGTTTCTACTCGTGTCCAGTTTCCACTCGTGTCCAGTTTCTACTCGTGTCGTCACGGGTACACACCCGACACCGCCGTCAGTCGTCGACACCGACAGTGAACTCGGCGAACGGCTCCCCGTCGACAGTGACGAGTCGGCCGTCGAGCCCGCCATCCGGTCGGGGGTCGAACTCGGCGTGGGCCGCTCGGTTCCCGCGGGGTTGGGCGTGGCTCCCGGGGTTGACGAGCACGAGGTCGTCGGCCGTCTCCACGCCGGGGGCGTGGCTGTGACCGTAGACGACGGCGTCGGCGTCGTGTTCGCGGCCGAACAACGCCAACTCCGTCGGCGACCGGGCACGGTGACGGACGGCGAGGGTCACACCCTCATAGCCGACCACCCGGGACTCCGGGAGGCGGCTCCGGACGGTGCTGTCGGCGTTGTTGCCGGCGACGGCGTACAACGGCTCCGCGACGGTCTCGAAGGCGTCCAACACGCTCCCCGTGTAGAAGTCGCCCGCGTGAACGACCGCGTCGGCCGCCCGCACCGCCTCGCGGGTGCGTCCGCGCAGTCTGTGTTCCTCGCGACCGTGGGTGTCCGAGACAGCAACTAACACGGCCGGATGTCGGGCGGCGACGGATATGAACGCGGCGGTCGCCCGGTTTTATCGGGTAGGGTGGCGACGGCTGGGACGATGGCTGGGAGCAGATCCGTCGTGATCGCGGCCCTGGTGGCGAACGGCGCCATCGCGGTCCTGAAGTTCTTCGCCTTCCTGGCGTCGGGAAGCCCCTCGATGCTGTCGGAGGCGTACCACTCCGTCTCGGACACGGGGAACCAGGTGTTCCTCCTGATCGGGATCGGCTACTCCGGACGGGAAGCGAGCCGCACGCACCCGTTCGGCTACGGCAAGGCACAGTTCTTCTACTCGTTTCTCGTCTCCGTGCTCCTGTTTGGAATCGCCGGCTGGGAGTCGCTGACCCACGGCTACGACGCACTCACGAGCGCCGGCCACGGCGGCGGCAGCCAGGCGGTCGTGCTCGCCGGTGTCGACATCACCGCGCTGGTGCCACTGTCGACGTTCCAACTGAGCGTCGGGGTGTTGTCGACAGCGATCGTCTTTGAGTCGTGGGCGTTTCTGAAGGCGAACACCGAACTCCAACGCCAGATCGATGAGTACGACTGGAACGGGATTCGCGAGGCGTTCCGCGAGACCAGCGACGTGACGACCCTGACCGCGTTCACCGAAGACGCCGTCGCGCTGGGCGGTGCCGGTATCGCGCTCGTCGGCGTCGTCGCCTCCCACTACACCGGCAACGAGGTGTACGACGCGGTGACGGCGGTGTTGATCGGCGCCCTGTTGATGGGGTTTGCCGTCGCGCTGGCGTGGGAGAACAAACGACTCCTGTTGGGTGAGTCGTTGGACGCGGCCGGCGAGGACCGCCTCCGGGAGACCGTCACGGAGTGTGACGGCGTCGCCGGCGTCGACAGCCTCCGCTCGATGTTCGTCGGCCCACAGGTGTTGCTCGTCACGGCCGACGTGACCTTCGACGACGGACTGGACACGACGGCCATCGAGGACCGGATCGGCGACATCGAGACGGCACTGACGACGGCCGACGAGCGTGTGTCGATGGTGTACGTGGAGCCGGCAGGGTAGCCAACAGGCTGGTGGCCAGCCGCGGAGACGGCTCACGTCACGAAGAACAACAACGCAGACAGCGCGAGCGAGGCGAGGACGACCGCGGCGGCCAACGCCCCGCCCATCTGGACGGCGGCGTTGGCGTGACTCGCCAACGTCTCCGTGCGGTCGTTGCCGAAGACGGTCACCTCGGCGCGCTCCGTCGCCATCCCCACTTCGGCGGGGGCGAGATCCGCGACCGCCTCCTCGGTGGCGCGTTCGACGATGTCGATCAGCCGTTCCCAGTCGATGGCGTCGCCGACCTGGTTCTCCGCCTCGACGGTGTTGACGATGTGGGTGTCGGTGGTCAACACCTCCGCCTCGTCCACGTCGAGCGTGTCCAGAATCTCGCCGCGGAGCCCCGGCTCCATGTTGTTGCCGTCGACGAGGACGTACGCCGTCCGTTGGTCGTCGACTTCGGTGACCATCACCCGGACGCCCAACGGCCCGACACCCTCCTCGGGGTCCCACTGGGTCTCGACGTGGCCGACGCCGACCGCGAGGTCGTCCCGAGGTGCGGCCGCGAGCTGCTCGCCCGCCTCGCCTGCGGCAGAGATCATGTCGAACGACCGACTGGACCCGGGCGTGACGTGGCCCAAGTCCGCGCCGTCGAGCCCGTTGTTGGAGTTGTGTGCGTCCGCGAGCATCACGTCGCTGATCCCGCTCGTGCGGGCCTCGGCGGCCGCCGAGAGCCCGACCCCGTACTCCACGTCGTCGGCGAAGCCGGGCGCGAACGTCGACACCAGGAGCGCGCCGTCGCCGAACGCCTGTCCAACCACGGACGCCTCACCCGACTCCGTCCGCACGCTCCGGGTGGCCTCGGCGGTGTAGCCGAGCTTCTCACTCGCCCGGTCGGCGGCGGTGAGTAACCGCCCCACCTCGCGTTCCGTAACGAGGTTGAAGTCGTGGCCGGCGGTGGCGTGTGGCGGGAACCCCAACCCCTCGGTCTCCTCGGCGACCCGAAGCGGGAGGTTGCCGCCGCCGATCTCCCCCATCGGCCCCGGGTGGATCATCGGCAACACCCAGCGTGCCGTCTCGGTCCCGTCCGGTCGGCGGACGGCCAACACCGTCACCGGGACGACCGCCTTCTCGCCCAACTGCTCGAAGAAGTCCTCCAGTTCGCGGCTCCCCTCGGCGATGTGCCCGACGAACCCCTGGAGGAAGTCCAACACGGAGACCCCCAGCGACTCCCGCCACGGCCGGTCGACGACGTAGAGAAACGCCCAGACCGCGCCGGCGTACAGCGTACAGGTCGCCCCCAACAACAGGAAGTGTTCGGGCGCGATGAGGGTCAACTCGGGGGGCGCGACGTCGACCCGGGAGGCGTACGCCATCAGGAAGGCGCGTTCGATCGGGCCGCCGACCTCGACGAGCCGGACGGTGCCGCTGTAGACGAACAACAACACCGCCGCGGCGCCGGTCTGGATGCTCGCCGGCACCGTCGCCACGAGCAACGAGGTCCGCGAGATGGCGACGATCACGAGCAAGCGGAGCGCGAACACGGACGCCAACCCGATCACGAGCGTGTCGAAGACGAACCGTTGTCCCAACGGCGTGAGGTAGACGGCGGTGCCGGCGACCGCCAAGACGGCGACGAGCACCACCTCACACACCAACGCGAGCAACATCGACCGGTCCCGGGAGAGCCGCCCGCCGACGTACTGGTCGACCCAGGCGGTCCCCAACCCCGCCACGACGGTCGGGATACCGACGAAGAACATCCCCTCCCACGCGTCTCGGCCGACGAAGAGAATCCCTCGCCACACACGACCCACCTCCGGACTGTCGAACGCGGCGATCCCGGCGAACGCGGCCAACACCAACGCCACCAGAACGCTCCGGTACCAGGAGGGCGCACGGAACACGAACCGTGACAGCCCGGCGAGGTTGCTCTGTGAGGCTGTCATTGTCCTGTAGTTTCCGTCGCCTGGTACAAAAAGCGACGCGGTCTCGTCACGCCGGGAGCGACCCCGGACACCGACGACGCGAGGGTTGAAGTGTGGTGCCGGGACCAGACGGGTCGTGTCCGACGACGTTCCCGCACACCCGACAGACGAGCAGTCGCCGGCCGACCCCGACCTGGTCGCCTTCTCGGATCTCGCTCGCGCCGCCTACTGTCCGCGACAGTGTTACTACGCCCGAGCGGACGACGACCGCGGCGTGCCCAGCGAGGTCGTCGAAACGATGGAGTTGGCTCACCGCTACCCGGCACTACGGAACGGCGCCGATCTCGACGCGGAGCCGATCGCGGTGCCACCGTCGACGTACCGCGACCGACTGGACGCGCTCGCCGACCGCCCGGTGTGGCCGGCACTCGCGAACCCATCGGAGCGTGACCTGTATCTCGCCGGGAAAGACTGTCACGGGATCACACACAAGCTTCTCGCCGGAACTGCCGTTGGGACCGACGGCGCGGACGACGATCACGACGAGCCGAACACAGCGGCCGACGGCCCCGCGGCGCCACCGGTGCCGGTGATCGTCTCGCCGGGCGCGCCACACGAGACTGGCGTGTGGGAGCCACAGAGCGTCCGTGCGGTCGCGGCCGCGAAGGCGCTCGCGTGGGAACGGGAACGCGAGATCCCCCGAGCGCTCGTCGAGTACCCCGCCCACGCCGTGGTTCGGCCCGTCCGGATCGGTGTCCGCCGGACCGCGGCGTACCGCCGGGCGCTCCGCACCGCACGCGGGATCGACGGCCCGCCGCCGCGGCTCCGCGACTCCCCGCGGTGTGAGCCGTGTGAGTACCGCGAGGAGTGTGGGATCGAGACGAAGAGCCTGCGGAGCCGGCTGGGGCTGTGACGAGCGTCCGTCGCCCCCCGCGACGCTCAGTGGTTGGCGGCGCCGAACGCCAACAGTTCACCGACCGTCAGCTCCTCGTCGAACGGGAGCGGCTCGACGAACTCGGGCGTCCAGTTTGGTTGGACCGTCCGGTAAGAGGCGCGGCTCTCGTCGATCAGTCCGACGAGCGTCTCGGCGACCAGCCGGCTGCCGACCGGGCCGAGGCGTGCGCCGCCGTTGTCCACCGCCGCCTCCGCGAGCACGTAGTACCACAGCGGCGTCTCCTCGTCGCCCGGCTCGACGCCGTGTTCCCGACGGACGGCCTCGACATCGTCGTCGTAGCCGAGGTCGTCGGCGGTGAACACCTCCACGCCCATCGCGCGGGCGACGGCTTGCCCGGACGGGAGCCCCAGCCGGCGGCTACGCAGGAGGTTCCGGGCGGCCAGCGACGAGGGCTCTGTGAACGGGAGCCGGTGGAGACTCTCCGGGAGCTTCGTGTCGATGGGCGCGACCCGTTGCACGTCCGCCTCGCTCGCGGCGCCGTCGAACCCCGTGTCGGTCAGATCGAAGAAGTACGACCAGTCGACGGTGCGCTCGCTCGACACCGGGCGGAACCCGCGGAGGGTGTCGCCGCCGTTCGCCTGGAACAGGTCCGCCGCGAAGGAGTCGTTGAGCCGGTAGCGTTCCTCGATCCGGCTGTGGCCGTAGCGGTAGGCGGCCCCGGCGAACTCCACGGGAATGAACGGCGTCTCCCCGGCCGGCGGGGTGTAGAACTGCCGCCCGTTCTCCAACACGTCCGCCAACACACGCTCCTCACACACCCGCGGGAGGAAGTCGTTGACGACGAGATACTGGTGGTGCCACCGAAGCAGTTGTTGGGCCTCCTCGAACGCCGCCTCACCTTCGGTCTCACCCGTGGCTTCCAACCGCTCGATGATCCGGTTGTGTGCGCCGACCATCGCACAGTGGAGCTGTGAGACGAGCTGGTTCTCGTCGTTGCGCGGGTCGCCGATCAGGGCCGTGTTCTGGCTGTTGCGCGCGAGGTCGGCGAGTTCGCCGGCGTCGTTCTCCCGGAGCAGGAGCTTGTACGGGTTGTCCTGTGCGCCGCCGACCCGGCGCGCGTAGAGATGCCGGTCGGCCTCGTGGCCGGCGCCGTAGACGTTGTCGAGGTCCAGTCCCGGGGTTCGGAAGTTCCGCAGTGCCGCCGGGTCCACCTGTCGGTCGAGACTGGAGGTAGTGTCGAGCGTGATATCGTGGTCGACGAACTGGCCGTAGAACACGTAGCCAGCCGGCGGGTAGTCGGCTCGTTCGGGGCGCTCGTCGTCACCGATGTCCATCGGGCCGCCGGCGGCGCCCAACAACTCCAGAAACGCCGGCTCGTGGCTCGCCGCCGGCAGGAAGTCGAACAACTGCCCGAACCGGCCGTGTCCGGACGCGGCCGGCCGGGTCGGCGTCTCCGTCATCCCCCGCTGTGAGACGCTCCCGTGTTCCGGCAGCCCGGTGGCGTCGTCGCCGTACGGCTCCATCATCATCCGCATCGCCCCCTCCGAGGGACCGCCGCCGCCGGTCGAGGGCGCTCCACTGTCGGGTGGGGTCTCTCCGTCGCCGGCAGAGGGACCCTCCCCGGTACCGAGCGAGGGGCCCTCGCCGCCGTCTGGGGCCGCGCCGTCGCCGCCGACCGTCTGCCCCGGCGGGATCACCACCGTCCCCACCTCACCGTCACCGTCGAGTGTCTCCCTGACCGGCTCCTCGACGGCGTCGCCGACGACCAGCCGTTCGACTACGTCGGTCGCGTCCGCGGTGACCGTCAGTGAGAACCGCCCGTCTGCGCTGGTCTCGGTCCGCGTGACGGTGTCACCGTCACCGTCGACGACCACGACCGGTACGTCCGCCACCGGTCCGGTCGGCGGCTGCACCACACGCCCCGTGAGCTGTGTCTCGTTGGACATTCGGATGTGCGTGCGACTCGTTGTGACTTCAAACTAGTTGTCTGTTGCACTGTCCGTTAGTGAACAGTACTGGAAACTTCGTTGCGACGGCAGTTCAGGTGTCCTCCAGCCAGTCACGCACGTCGTTTGCGCGCGCCCCAGCTCGTAACACCTCACCCCGCTCCGGGTCGACGACGGTGCTCTCGCCGCCAGGTGTCTCACCCCTGTCGACGACGGCCGCGACCCCCTTCTGCAGGTCCGGGTCGAGTGCGCTCGGGCTACGGACGCTCCCGGTGCCCGACCGGTTCGCGCTCGTCGCCGTCACCGGACAGTCGGCGCGTGCGGCCAGTTCGCGGGCGGTCTCGTCGTCGGGAACGCGAATCCCGACGCGTTCCCGCCCGGCCGTGAGCACGTCTGGGAACGCCGGGCCGCGGGGGACGACCACTGTCACCGGACCGGGGAGAAACGCCTCGGCGAACGCCGTCGCGCGCTCGCCGGCGTCGACGGTCGCCAGCGCCGTCTCCGTGTCGGGAAACGCCGCCGACAACGGCTTCGAGCGGTCCCGACGTTTCAGTTCGAACACCCGTTCGACCGCGGCGGCGTCCGTCGCGTCTGCACCCAGCCCGTACACCGTCTCCGTCGGGTAGACGACCGCGTCGCCGTCGCGGACGGCGGCCGCGGCCCGGTCAAGTGTGTCACTCACACTCTCCGTCGACCGCCCGCGGGCAAGTGTGTGACGCGTCGCCCGCACGGACCGCGACGACCAGCCCGAGCAACCGCCTCACTCAGAAGAAGTCTCGCGGGACGCCCGTTCCCTCGACGACGGACTCCCCGTCGTCGTAGTAGCTCCGTTGTTTCGACCAGTTGGGGTCCCACACCTGGAAGTCGAGGTGTGGCCCCGATCCGGAGCCGGTCGACCCCTCGTAGGCGACCGTGTCCCCTCGTTGGACGGTCGCGCCGTCCGCGACCGCGAACGACGAGAGGTGGCCGTAGCCGGTCTTCCAGCCGTTGCCGTGGTAGATCAACAGCCAGTTGCCGTACCCCCCGTCGTCGTAGCGGTGTTCTGCGGTGCCGCCCGCCGCTGCGGTCACCGGCGTGCCGCCGCCACCCGCGATGTCGACGGCGCGGTGGTAACGGGAACACCCCCCCAACGGCCGACACGCCCAGTAGGTGTCCGTGACGGTGCCGGTCATCGGACACGCGAAGTCGGCCGCGGTCAGCCAGTCACCAGCGACCCACCCCGTCACCGGCCCGTTGTCGCTGTCGCCCGAGACGTTCACCTTCCACCAGTCGTAGCCGTCCGCAGACTCCGGCCCCTGGTACACCCGGCCGCCGGTGCGCTCGTCTGCGACCGCCTTCCGAGCGTACCCTGTCCCCGGCCCCTCGCGAACGCTCAGATCCGAGGTGGTGAACACCGGGTCGAGGTAGTCGTAGCCCGCCGCCGCCGCCGTCCCGGCCGCCCCCGCGCCGACGGCCGCCACGGCCGCCGTCTGTAGGAACCCCCGCCGTGTCGAGCCAGATTTCATACTCTACATACGATTCTATGCTGCTAGATAATAAAATTTGCTAGGCCTCGAACGGTCTGCTCTCGGCAGACTCAGAGGTCGTCGATCGCCGTCTCGATCTCGTCGTATTCGGGAAACTCCGGCCATTCGCGGGAGACCCACGCGTACCGGACCGTGCGGTCCTCGTCGATCAGGAACACCGCGGGGCGGTGTTCGGTCACGCCGGTCATCCCGTCGAGGTCGTGTGCGACACCGTAGTCGTCCGCCAGCCCCGCGCCGGGGTCGGAGAACAACCGGTAGTCCATCCCGCGGTCCTCGATCAGTTGCTTGTGTGCGTACGGGGTCGAGACGGAGACACCGACCACCTGGAGCCGCTCGCCCCACTCGCGGTCGCGGATCTCGTTCCAGGCGTACGTCGCGGGAAACGAGCCGTTCATCGGGTGAAACACCAACGCGACCGGCCCGTCGGCGACCAACCCCGAGAGGCTGGCGTCGGCCCAGTACTCGTCGTTGACGAGCGGCCGGGTGAACTCGGGCGCCGTCTCCCCCGGCTCCGGGTGGTCCGTCGCCGGGAGTTCGACCACGTCGAACCCGACCACGCTCACGCACCTCCGTACGTCGCGTCGACGTAGTCGACGATGTTTGCGGACTCGGACATCGTCACGCCGGTCGTCGGGTCGCGAATCGCCGGCACGGTGCGTTTGCCGGTCAGCCGGGCAACGGCGTCGCGGTCGGAGTGCATCGGCTCGACGAACCGCGACTCGTAGGCAACGTCGTGTTCGTCCAACACCCGCACAACACGCTCACAGAACGGACACGCCTGGAGTCGGTACAGTGTGATCTCGTCGTCTGTCACGGCACGGAGTACGGTGTCTGCGGTCCTAACCCCTTCGCCCGACCACACTGCTGGCCCCGTCGCCACTGCGCCGCCAAACCCGAGCAGAGGACAATACTTAAGCACAGAGCTACCGAACACATAGTTCGTATGGCCCTGTCGCCGACATCGACCACCGCCAGTCTCCTCCAGGCTGGAATCTTCGACAGCCTCCCGACTGCCGACACGGCGATCACCGTCGGCGGGTGGCTCTCGATTGGTCTGTTGATTCTTCTGTCTGCGTTCTTCTCGTCGTCGGAGATTGCGATGTTCTCGTTGGCCGGCCACCGGGTCGAGGCGATGGTCGAGGAGGGGTTGCCCGGTGCCGAAGCGGTCAGTGACCTGAAGTCTGACCCGCACCGACTGCTCGTGACGATTCTCGTCGGCAACAACATCGTCAACATCGCGATGTCGTCGATCGCGACAGGGTTGTTCGCCGAGTTCATGACCCGGGGGCGGGCGATACTGGCAGCCACGTTCGGGATCACCGCGCTCGTGTTGTTGTTCGGTGAGTCCGCGCCCAAGAGCTACGCCGTCGAGAACACTGAGTCGTGGGCCCGACGCATCGCCCGTCCGCTGAAGCTGTCGGAGTATCTCCTGTTCCCGTTGATCATCACCTTCGACTACCTCACTCGGATCGTCAACCGGGTCACCGGCGGCCGGTCGTCGATCGAGAGTTCCTACGTCACCCGCGACGAGATCCAGGATATGATCGAGACCGGCGAACGGGAGGGTGTGATCGACGAGGAGGAACGGGAGATGCTCGACCGGATCTTCCGGTTCAACAACACCATCGCGAAGGAGGTGATGACACCCCGATTGGATGTCCACGCGGTGTCGACGGAGGCGACCGTCGACCAGGCGATCGAGACGTGTGTCCAGTCGGACCACGAACGTATCCCGGTGTACGAGGGCACACTCGACAACATCATCGGCGTCGTCAGCATCCGGGATCTGGTTCGGAAACGCTACTACGGGGAGGCGAGCCCGGAGTTGGACGACGTGGTCAAACCCACCCTCCATGTGCCGGAGTCGAAGAACGTCGACGACCTCTTAGAGGAGATGCAGGAGTCACGCGTCCAGTTGGTCGTGGTGATCGACGAGTTCGGCACCACGGAGGGGTTGATCACCCTAGAGGACATGGCCGAGGAGATCGTCGGCGAGATTCTGGAGGGTGACGAAGACGAGCCGTTCGAGTTCGTCGACGACGAGACGGTGCTCGTCCGCGGGGAGGTGAACGTCGACGAGGTGAACGAGCAGCTGGGGATCGACCTCCCAGAAGGCGAGGAGTTCGAGACGCTCGCGGGGTTCGTGTTCAACCGCGCCGGCCGGCTCGTCGAGGAGGGCGAGGAGATCAGCTACAACGGTGTCGACATCCGGATCGAACAGGTGGACAACACCCGGATCATCCGCGCCCGGGTGTCTGTCACGGACGCCGATCCGGACCCCGAGCGACTGCCGGGTGGCTCCGGCGACTCCGAGGAACCGGGTGTCGAGGCCGAGAGCTGAGTCGTCGACCCCCGTGACCACGGGCCGGACGCCTCGCGGCTCAGACGACCCAGTCGACCGCGGTGAAGGCGGCGTACCCGCCGCCGAGTGCGAGCACGAGCGAGCCGATCCACGCCACCACGGTGTAGGCCATCTTCTGTCGGGAGACGCCGCTCCCGCCGGCCGCGTAGCCGGAGCCGACGATCGCCGAGACAACGATCTCGTTGAACGACACCGGGATGCCGAACGCGACGGCGGTCTGTGCGATGGCGAAGGAGGGGATCAGCGCCGCGATCGACCGCCGTGGGCCGAGACTGGAGTAGTCACGCGCCAACGCCTTGATCATCCGCGGGGCACCGGTCCAGGAGCCGGCCAACAACCCCACCCCCCCGCCGACGAGGAGAGCGACCACCGGGAGGTCGATCCCGTCACCCAACAGGGGGACGAGCGGCCCGATCGCCAACCCGACCTGTGAGCCGCCCGCGGAGAAGGCGACCAACCCCCCCAACACGAGCAGGAACCGGCGTTGGCCGGCAGTCTCGTCGCGGGCCAGATCGAGCCGCAACAACCCGCCGGCGAGCGCGGCAAACGCGAGCGTGACGAGCACCCGTCCGAAGCCGACCCCCAGCCCCGGTCCGAGCACGGCCGCGACGGAGGCCTGCTCGCCGGCCGGCCCCAACAGGGTGAACCCGATGTTCGCTAAGAGCGCGCCGATGAGCGCGCCAAGCACCGGGACGGCGGTCGTCTCGGGCACCCGGTCGGAACGGAGCACCCGCGCGGTGCCGTACGCCGCCCCGCCGCCGACGAACGGGACGAGCGTCCACAGCGTCACGATCTCCGTGTACTTCGCCCACGCGGGGTCGCCGCCCAACGCGAGCCCGACGCCGACGACCGCTCCGGTGACGGTAAAGGCGGTGGCGATCGGGTAGCCCGCGAACACCCCGACCGCGACGAGGCTGGCGGCGGTGAGTAGCCCGACGATGGCCGCCGTCGCGGTGATGCTCACCCCGCCGATCAGCTCCGTCCCGACCGCGCTTGTGACGTTCGCGCCCTGGAGCACCGCGCCCAGAAACCCCAACACGCCGACGATCAGCCCGGCCCGCAAGACGCTGATCGCGTTGGCCCCGACCGCGGGCGCGAACGGTGTCGAGCCGGACGAGCCGGCCCCGATCGACCACGCCATGAACAACGACGCGAGGCTGGCGACGACGAACAACCCCAGCGTCTCCGTGGTCACCATACACCGGACTCTCGGCGCGTGCACAAGTGCGTGTCTACTCGCGTGTCGGTCGGCCCCCGTTGCGTAGAGTGTATCCGTACGTGTTTGATCGAGGTTTTTCTATAAAAACTTATTTTATTATATGAAATAATTTAACAATACGTGAGACGTGTACTCGTGACACTCGTGGTCGCAGTCGGACTGCTGGTCGCCAGACAGGGCGGTGTCGCCGTCCAGCCGGCAGACGCACCCGCTTTTGGGGCGAGTGCGGCACCGACGCTCGCCGACCCCGGCCACATCCTGACGAACGACGAACCGGTTAGTGACAAGCCCCGCGGCGACGGTGACGACGGCGGCGGCGGTGAACTGGTCCCGTAGCCGGCGACCAACCGCGTATTGCCCGTCTCTCAGATCAGAGTAGTCAGTTCTGCTTACAATTTGATTATAAAGATTTATACTTGGTGAGAAGAACGTGTAGAGACGTATGCGACGTGGACTCGTGACACTCGCAGTCGCAGTCGGACTGTTGTTCGCAGGGCAGGGCGCTGTCGCAGCCCAAGTCGGAGACACCCCGAGCGTCGGCGACACCGCCGAGACGGTGACGATGCAGCCAACGGCCGCCGACACTCTGGGTGAGTCGGTGTCGACGCCGTTCATGCACCACGAACCGGTCAGAGGGCCGGGCGGCGGTGACGACGACGAAGATCGGAGCTGTACTGCTCCCTGTCCGATTTGATCGGTGACTGACTGTGGTGGTGACGTGAGCAGTTGAGACGTGACCGCCACACTATCGCCCACTCCGTCCCTCCTGGTAGCTCTGCACTGACTCCACCAGCAGCCGCCGGAGAAAGAAGTACCCGCCGAACACGAGCAGCAACAGCCCGGCGAGGATCACTGTCAGCGACGGGTCGGCAGTGAGGAGGTCGATAACGTCGTCAACGAGTCCCATGCCCGATAGACGGTGAGCAATCGGTAT
>JAHENP010000237.1 GCA_018609965.1 Haloferacaceae archaeon | reverse complement strand
TCGTGGCCGACAGCGTAGGCTGTCGGCGGGACGGCGACCAGCCCGCCGAGGAACACACCGCGTGTTACCGCCGGACCGACCGCCTCCCGCGCCTGCACGACCACGTCGCCGGCGACGACGACGCCGGCGAGGAGCGAGCCGACGCCGACAGCCCACGGCACCAACACCCCCGTCGGGTCGTCGTCCACCCGGACGGCGTAGCCGGCGAACGGGTACGCCAGAAACGCACACACGAGCACGGACTGGTGGAAATCACCGGTCGCCCACAGCGCGAACCCACCCAGCGACAGCCCGAGACACAGCCCGGTCAACAACGCGAACTCCGGCACCCGTCGTGTCACGCCGTGGTGTCGGGCTGGAGCGACGAAAACGGCGTCGAAGTGGCCGGCAACGCAGTAGTTTGTGCTCGGTATAGATCCACTCCCTCGAAGACGCGGCGGTGAGTCGTGACAGCCGAGTCGACTCCCCGCCGATGACGGACGACTGGGACGCCGGCGCGGCTTCACACCGCGCACTTCGAGGGGTTCGGCGGGAACTCGACCGACACCCGGCGGTCGTCACCACGGAGGGGTTCCCGGCGACGCTCCACAGCGAAATCGTCGCCGAACTGTCGCCGTCGCGGCTCGATGCGGCCGTGACGGCGACAGAGCCGACGCTGACGGTCCGGTGGTTCGCCGGCGAGCGTCCGGCCGCACCACCAGGGTTCTCCTTCCACTACAGCGATCGTCACGGCGACTTCGGCTGGCACCACGCCCCGAACCCGCACGTCGACGGTCGCGGCCACTACCAGGAACGGCTCGACGAGGGGGTGTACACGTACACGCCACACGAGTTCGACTCGACACAGCCCACCCGCGTCGGCTGGGTCGTGGTCTCCCTCGTCGAGAATCGGCTCACAACCTGGCCCGACCGGCGACAGGACTGACCGTCGGCCGCCGAACCCCTGAAGCCGTTCGCGCCCGTAGCCGGGTTCAATGAGCGACGCCGAGGCGCCACTCGCGCCCGACAGGCCGTCGGTGGACCGCGACTTCGAGGGAGACGCGCCGTTCGATCCGGCGGGCGACCAGCCCGACGCGATCGAACAGCTCGCTGCGGGGTTCCGCGAGGGGATGGACGAGCAGACCCTCCTGGGTGTCACCGGCTCGGGGAAGACGAACACCGTCTCCTGGGTGGTCGAGGAGATCCAACAGCCGACGCTGGTGATCGCCCACAACAAGACGCTCGCCGCCCAGCTGTACGAAGAGTTTCGCGAACTGTTCCCGGACAACGCCGTCGAGTATTTCGTCTCCTACTACAACTACTACCAGCCGGAGGCGTACGTCGAACAGACGGACACGTACATCGACAAGGAGCTGTCGATCAACGACGAGATCGACCGGCTGCGCCACTCTGCGACCCGGTCGTTGTTGACGCGTGACGACGTGATCGTCGTCGCCAGCGTCTCGGCTATCTACGGGCTGGGTGACCCCGGCAACTACCGCGAGATGGCGCTCGAACTGGACGTAGGCCAACAGGTCGGCCGCGACGAACTGCTCTCACAGCTAGTCGATCTGAACTACGAGCGCAACGACGTGGACTTCCACCAGGGCACCTTCCGGGTCCGGGGTGACACCGTCGAGGTGTTCCCGATGTACGGCCGCTACCCCGTCCGGGTCGAGTTCTGGGGCGACGAGATCGACCGGATGCGGAAGATCGACCCCGTCGACGGGACGGTGGTGAGTCAGGAGCCGACGGTGATGGTCCACCCCGCAGAGCACTACTCGATTCCCGGCGAGAAGATGGAGACGGCGACCGAGGAGATCGAGGAGCTGATGCACCAACGGGTGAACCACTTCGAACGGCAGGGTGATCTGGTCGCCGCCCAACGGATCGAGGAACGCACCACCTTCGATCTGGAGATGATGGAAGAGACGGGCTACTGTTCTGGGATTGAGAACTACGCCGTCCACCTCTCGGACCGCGAGTCTGGGGACGCGCCGTACACGTTGCTCGACTACTTCCCCGAGGAGTTTCTCACCGTGGTCGACGAGTCACACCAGACGCTCCCGCAGATCCGCGGGCAGTTCGAGGGTGACAAGTCCCGGAAGGACTCATTGGTCGGCAACGGGTTCCGGCTGCCGACCGCCTACGACAACCGTCCGCTCACCTTTGAGGAGTTCGAGGAGAAGACAGACCAGACGCTGTACGTCTCCGCGACGCCGGGCGACTACGAGCGCGAGCAGTCCGCCCAGATCGTCGAACAGATCGTCCGCCCCACCCACCTCGTCGACCCCGCCGTCGAGGTGACACCCGCAGACGGGCAGGTGGACGACCTGCTGAACCGGATCGACGACCGGGTCGCGAGCGACGAGCGCGTGCTCGTCACAACGCTCACCAAGCGGATGGCCGAAGACCTGACCGAGTATATCGAGGAGGCCGGCTACGAGGTGGCGTACATGCACGACGAGACGGACACGCTCGAACGCCACGAGCTGATCCGGTCGCTCCGGCTCGGCGAGATCGACGTGCTCGTCGGGATCAACCTCCTCCGTGAGGGACTGGACATCCCGGAGGTGTCGTTGGTCGCGATCTTAGACGCCGACCAGGAGGGATTCCTCCGGTCGGAGACCACGCTCGTCCAGACGATGGGCCGGGCCGCCCGGAACGTCGCCGGCGAGGTCGTCCTCTACGCGGACGAACGGACGGACGCCATCGACTCGGCGATTGCGGAGACGAAGCGCCGCCGCGAGATCCAACGCGGGTACAACGAGCAACACGGCTACGAGCCACAGACGATTCAAAAAGAGATCGGCGAGACGAACCTCCCCGGCGCGGAGACGGACACCAGCGACGCGACGGACGGCGATGTTGCCGATCCCGAGGCGGCCCAGGCCCGTATCCAGGCGTTAGAGGAGAAGATGGACGAGGCGTCCGCGAACCTGGAGTTCGAACTCGCCGCGGACATCCGCGACCGCATCCAGGATCTCCGCCGGGAGTTCGAACTCGTCGACGACGAGGGTGTGCCGCCGGAGGAGGCCGGCGGCGTCCCGGTCGACGACGAACTCGGGATCGAACCCGGGGAGTGAGCCACTGGAGTCGAACCCGGGGAGTGGGCAACTGAGCGTTTTGAGAGACTACCCACACAAGACAACAAGCTAGCGAACGTTCAGTAAGAATCGTTCCGAAGAGAGTTTACGCACGCCGCCGACTCTGACACCTATGGAGATTCGACTAGAGAGTCTCAACAACTCGGCGTACGACGTGCGCGAGGAAGTGGACGACGACCACGTCGAAGAGATTGCCGAGAGTTTGGAAGCGGACGGACAGTGGAACCCCATCATCGTTCGTCCGGACGAGAACGGGTCGTACGACGTGATCGCTGGCCACACCCGGTATCGGGCGGCCGAACGACTCGGGTGGGACTCACTCGAAGCCACGGTCAAAGACCTCGACGACACGGACGCCGAGGAACTCGCGTTGAAGACGAACCTGAAACGCGAGCCGATGTCGAAGATCGCGGAGGGGAAAGTGATCAACGACATCCTCGACGAACACGACATGACCCAACAGGAGCTAGCCGAGCAGTTGGGGAAGTCGAAAAAGTGGGTCAGTGACCGTGTGAAGGTCGCACTCGACTTAGAACCGGAGGTGAAGGGGCTCGTCGAGGAGGGTGAGCTGAGCTACACGCTCGCGAGAGTCGTCCGTCAAGTCGAAGACAACCGGCAACTGGAGTTCGCGAAGCGACTGATCGAACAGGGTGTCACCGACGAGACGAAGGCGACGCAGGTTCGGCGACGATTCGAGAACGACACGATCCACACGGTCGGCTACGAGGGGCGCGAGTTCGGTGAGTTCGTCGAACTATTAGACGAGGCCGGTGTCGAGATTCTGGTCGACGTTCGAGCGTCGGGTGACTCCACGTACAAGCCGGCGTTCGGTGCCGACATGCTCGCACAACGACTTCCGGAACACGGAATCGACTACCGACACGAACCGGAACTGGGTGTCCACCGGATGATCAGAAACCCGTACAAGGACGGCGCAGTCGGGCACGACTGTTTCGAGAGCTGGTACGACTGGTGGCTGGACACCGAAGCGGACATCGACCTGACGGAACTCGCCGACGAACTCGTCGAAACCGGGACGCCCGCGCTGATGTGTATCGAACACTCCCCGGAGCCGACAGACGATCAGGAGATCTACTGTCACCGTCACCACCTGGCCGAGCGTCTCCGGTCGGTCGAAGACGACGGCCGCCGGGTCTTCCCTAACCGATCTGACCTCTAGAGAAACGTTTATTGCTGTTCTCGACTCGCTCGTCTAGCGAGCCGTGTCTGACAGTAAACTCATAGACGATCTGATCGTTCTCGGACGAGCGGCACCAGAACAGATGAGCGACGGACGAGAGACAGTCTGTGTTGGAGGGTACTCCCGGACCGAGGGGTACGTCCGACTGTACCCCACAAAACCGTGGATGGACGAGTTGAGCCGGTGGAACGTCGTCTCGGTTCCTGTCGAGCGGGACGAGTCGCACGACAACAGAGACGAGAGCTACAAGATCGCCGGTTCGAGGCGAGAGTGGGACTCGCTCCACGAGAAAGTCGACAAAGTCGGGGAACTCGACAAGTCGGAACAGATCGAACTGACACACGAATTGGCAGGAGACTGTCGGAAGCGACTCAACGAGAACCAGGTCAGTCTGGGGGTCGTGGAACCCGAAACACTGCTTGATGCTTATCTCAGAGACCTCGACGACGAGGACGACAGTGAGGACGACACTGTTCAACAAACGCTCCAAGGCGGACCGAAGGCCAGTGTGAAGGGCAAGAACGACTACGAGAAGAAACTCTACCTAAAGTATCGTTGTGACGACTGCGATCAGAAGACGCCACACGACCAGTCAACAATCGAGTGGGGCGTGTACAGGTACTGGGACAAAAACGACGATTTCGATGGCGTTATTGATGCACTGAGACTCAACGACGACTCGTGGAAACACTACTTCTTTGTCGGGAACCTGAACAACCACCGAACGTCGTACGTCGTCATCAGCGTTCTCCGGTTCAAGAAAGATGAAATGACCCGGAACGGAATTCGCGTCGATGACCAGTCTGGGCTGGGACAGTTCGACTGAGCGCCGACCGGAACCGACCGTTACTTTGCGTTCCCGAGCGGAGCGACAGCACATGTCCGAAGAAGGGGAGCCGACGGTGCCGGTCGTCTGTGAGGCCTGCGAGACGGAGACGGCGGTCACACTCTCGGAGGTGGCCGAGACGGTCACGAGCCACAACGACCGCCTCCACGACGGCGCGGAGGAGGCGGGGGTCGACCCCGCGCTGGCCGACCAACTGGCCGATGTCGTCGCTGAGGATATGGGGCTGCTAGAGGAGTAGTCGCGCCGTCGGGGTTCAGCTGGAGCCGGCGCGGTGTTCCGAGATGATCTCGTCGACCATCTCCGCGGTCTGTTGGCGTTCGCGTTCGCGGGCGCGGTCCTCCCAGTCGTCGATCACGCTTACCACGTCACTCTCGCGGGCGACGGCCAGCTCGTCGACCTCCTGCATCGCCACCTCGTCGGCGGGGCCGACCGGCACGTCGTTGTCGAACAACACCTGGTCTGCGGCGTCCGACAGCCCGCCAGTCCGGAGAACGACACGCGGGTCCGCCGCGACGAGCCGCTCGGCGGTCGCCCGCCCGGCGCCGGAGGCGTCACGCAGGTAGATCACGTCGCCGGAGGCGAGCCCGTACTGCTCGTCGGCCTCCCGGATCGCGTCTTTTGTGAACTGTTCGACGGTCTTCACCGGCACCAGATCCCGCCCCTCAGCCACGTCGGTGAAGTCGTCGTGGTCCAGCTTCCACAGCGTCTTCAGCCGGGCGAGCTTCTCTTCCATCTCCTCGACCCGTTCACGCGCCTCGTCGCGTTGTCGTTCGAGTCGGTCCTTCTCGCGGGTGAGCCGGGTCACCTCCCGGCTCTGGCGCGCCTCGCGGCGTTCCTCTCGCCGGGACTCCGACAGCTCCCGTTCGAGTTCGACGACTCGGTTGTCCTTCTGTTCTAACTGTTCTTTGAGATCGTCCGTGTGTTCCTGCAGCCGGTCGACCTGTGTCTCCAACTCCCTGATGCGGCGTTCTTCCTCCGAGAGTTCCGGCTCCTCGTGGCCGTCGTCGTCGTCTTCGGGCTCGGGATCGTCACCCAGATCCCGCAACACGGCCTCGACAGACTCCTCGCCGGAGACGACACGCGCGATCACCGCCTCGCGGTCCATCCCCGCGGGCACCTTCCGGGTGATCCGGCTGAACTGGTCCTCGTGGTCGTCGAGTGCCGACAACGCGGCCGCGAGCGCGTCCCGTTCGTGGTCGTTGTCGTAGCTGTACTCTCGGGTGCGGTGGAGCTTCTCGTCGACTGGCAGATCCGAGTCGGGTGTCCAGCCGGCGGCGTCGAACGACCGCCGGAACTGCTCGACCGTCTCCGGGATCGGTGTCACGTCGGCGGCGACGACGATGGGGCGACCACGTTCGACCAGCCACTCGATCACCTCTGCGGTGTCGGCCGTCCGGGTTGAGTGGATGTCCAACACGTCACCGTCGAGTCCCAAGACGGCGACGGCGGTGGTCGTCCCGGGGTCGATCCCGACGATCACGTGATCCCGGCGTTTGACGAGCGGTTCGAACTCGATCCCGTCCGTCCGTTCCCGGTCGATCTCGATCCGGGTGTCGCCCGCCCGTTCCTGCGAGACCGGGAGTTCGTGGGGTGGCGCCTCGACGGTGAAGACGGCGTTCTGGAACCCGCCGTACTTCTCGGTCACGTCCCGTTCGTAGGCCAACCCGGCGTCGTCCAACATCGACGCCACCTCCCGGGTGCGTTTCTTTACGTTGCCGTGGATGCGGCGGGTGAACCGGTCCTGACTCCAGCCGCCGGAGCCGGTCGACCGCCCGCGAGCGACCTTCACCTCCGTCGTGTCCGCGAACGCCGACACCTCGTAGCCGACGTTGGCGGCCGCCAGCCGCGCGGCCGCCTC
>JAHENP010000236.1 GCA_018609965.1 Haloferacaceae archaeon | reverse complement strand
CGTCCCGGAGTCGACGCCGTGGGTCGTCTCGAACGGCCGGTCGAACAACACCGCCTCCTCGGTGGGGACGGCGTGGAGCGCCTGTTCGTCGAGCGGTTCGAGCACGACCCGGCCGTCCGCCCGCAACGGGTCGAGAAACTCTGCCCACACCCGGCGGGTCACGTCTTCGTTGTCCTCGTCGTCGACGCCCTTGGCGATAGCGGAGGCGAGCCGCGCGATGGTGTCGACGTGAATCCGGTCGAGTGTCACGCCCACCTCTCGGCGACCCGTGCCATTGTGGGTTGCGCCGCGGCGGTGCGACGTGCTGTGGTGGCGCCGTAGTCACAGTGGGGCCGTCCCGCCGCAGTCGTAGCGGTTTACACGTCCGACGCCGTACTCAAAGTCGATGAGCATCGCCGAGGCGGAGCTAGACGAACTGCTCTTACGGGTGATCCAGTCGTTGTTCGTCGTCTTGGGTGCGGTCGTCGGGGCGAGCTTCGTCGTCGCGCCGGCCGCAACACTGGCGGAGACGCTCGGCGTCCCGGCGGAGAGCCCGGCGTTCAGCGTCGTCAGAACCGTCGCGAACTTCGTCGGCTTCGGACTCGCCTGCGCGGTGTTTCTCGCCGCCACCGACTCGGCAGACTCCGTTGGCGCCCGACTCCCCTCCGGCCGCGAGGCGTTGCTGATCGCCGGCGGGGTGACGACACTGCTGGCCGCGCAGTTCGCCCTCCTGTTGGGCCTCGCGGAAATCGGGATCGAGACGGGGCAGAATCGTGCGATCACCACGGACGGTCGGGCGCCGATCTACTTCCTCTACATGGTGGTCGTGTCGATCCTCGTCGTTGGCCCGGCCGAGGAACTCCTCTTCCGTGGCGTGGTGCAGGGACGGGTGAGCCAGGTCGCCGGTCCCGCTGCGGGGATCGGGTTCGCGTCGGTGTTGTTCGGCGTGATCCACTACGCCAGCGTCACCGGCGGGCTCGGCGGTCGGGTGGCGTACGTCGCTATCGCGGGGCTGTTGGGCGTGTTGTTGGGGCTGTTGTACGAACGCACCGGCAACGTCGTCGTCCCGGCGCTCACACACGGGCTGTACAACGCCGTCCTCTTCGGCATCCAGTACGCCGATGTCGCCGCCTGACCGCGACATGGCGGGGTGAGGCCAGCCCGGCGGCACAGCCGCGACAGCCGCCGTTCAGTTCGGATTCTTGCGCGAGAGGCCACTCCCACACACCGGACACCGGTCGCGGTCGTCGTCGAACGTCCGGCCACAGCCGGCACACTGGAACTGCCAGTCGCGACGTTCGGTGATTCCGTCCTGAGCGATCACCTGACAGTCGACACCGAGTCGGTCGGCGACGTTCTGGACGGCGTAGTCGTCCGTGACGAGCGTCGCGTCGAGTTCGAGCGCGGCGGCGACGAGCCGGCGGTCGGTGTCCGACAACGTCCCGTCGTCGCCGGTGTCGCCGGCGGCGTCACGAACCCGGTCGACGGCGTCCGCGTCGGGAACGTGGACGCGCATCCCAGCCCCTTGTTCGGCGTCGAACCGGAAGGCGTGTTCCCCCGTCAACTCCGCCTGCACCGCCGGAATCGACGCGGTCTGGTCGGCCGTCTCGTAGCCGTGGATGAACGCCGAGGCGTCGAGAACCTCCATCACGCTGGCCGGATGTCGATGTAGTCTTCCACCCGTTGGACCCGTTCGACGGGCACCCGCAGGTGGCCCGCCTCGTCCTGTTCGAACGGGAGCTGTTCGGGATCGCGCGCTTCGTGTGGCGTGACGAGCAGGTTCACGAGCCGACCCGTCCGCAGATCCATCGTGATGTTGTAGAGGACGCCCAGCTCGGTCCCCCCCATGATGATGCCCTTGCCGGAGAGGTTCTCGGCGAGGATGTCGACCATACACCGCGGTTCGCGGGCAACTGTATAAACGCCACGGCGAGCGCCGGACGAGCGCGGGACGAAGACCCTCTCACTCACTCATCTAGCTCGACTAATAGGGAATCCAGAACTGATCACACATCTTACAACTTTGTCTCAAATAGAAAGTATAAGATGCACCGCGGTATCGTAGACTTATGGAAAAACCAGATTCAGACAGTGCCGAATCACGTTCGTCTCCAACCCGCCGCACAGTCCTCCGTGAGGGGGTGGCCGCACTTGGGACGACAGTCGCCGTTTCAGGTGTCGCTTCAGCCTCCGGAGCGAAGAAGACACTGTACGAGCGGTATAGCGATCCCGAGACTGCTGAACGGGCGATAAAGAAGTTTGCAGACGACATCGTACCACGACTCCGGGAGGTGAACACAGAGTACGTCGCTCCGACTTCAGAGCTTTCGGTGAAACGTGTCGTCAACGAGTCGCTCGCTCGGGAACGACCACAGGAAGGAACTTACGTCGGTACAGTTGAACAGGGCGGACAACACACCGCACACCTCACCGTCGTCCGTACATCTGGCACGACGGTCGTTCGACTCGTTGTTGAGCCTGAGACTGGTCGTGCGTACGCGTTCCTCCGACATCGAAACGGCGATCTGATCGATGTGGTCACTGCGGAGAGCGCGAGCGTCTCAACGACGGTTGCGGGAGACGACGTGACGACAACCGGTTGCACGAGTGAGATCATCTGTGACTCGTGCTGTGGACTCTGTGGAAACACACTAGGCATCGAGTACGAGAAGATCTGTTGTGACGACGACTTCCCTGGTGGTTGCTACCGAGATCAACTAGGTGGGTGTTGTTCACTGCTCAAGGATTGATTCGCAATCAGCAACTCGTCGCCGCGGCTGTGGTTCTCGTCCTCGTGGTAGTGCTAACCGTGGGGATGGGTTATTTTGAGCACCAGGACGTAGCGAGCACAGATACAAAGGCGAACGATGTCGTCGTTACCGATCAACCGAGTGACGGAGCGCTCCAACGTGAAGACGAGGTAATTGTCGAAAATGCGAGCGAGCAAGTGGCTGAAAATCTGACACTAATCGTCCACCGTGTTGACGCGCTGGCGAAAAACGACGACACATTCAGCCGGATCACATTACGCGTCGGTGGCATTGAGTCCCGTCCCGACGGCCAGACATCTCTCGGTCGACGACTCCCGACAGCCTCTAGTACCAGTCTCAGGGCTGTTGGCTTCTCGAAGACTAGAGCAACTCCATCCAGAAAACCGCTCGCTGTGGTTTCGAACGACCCATCCACACCCAATGTGACTGTGTTGCTCCCAACGCTGGAACGAGTCCAGACGACACCGGGACTCTCCTACGAGTTTGTTGTTGCACACGAACTTGGCGGTGCTATTGTGACACTTCATGACGAGTTCGACGGCAATCTCACCCGGACTGGACCGATCCAAACGACTACGGACTCGTTGTTGGCTGGACAGGCAGTAAACGAGGGAATCGCGAACAACGTCGGGGCACAGTATGTCAAACGGTACCGCGGAACGTTCAATCCGGAGATTGTGTTCAGTGTGTCATCAGACGCTCACTGGCTGACCCGCGTTTCGGAGGCAACGTATCTAACTGGCTACCGATACGCGGCCGCCAACTCGCTCCGGAACCCATCTACCGTCTCCGTCAATACGACTGCGGCCGTGTTACATCCGAGCGCGAACCGGTTCGTTAGAGGTCCCCCGACAGCGGTAGTTCCGCAGTGGATTGATTCAGCCGGTGAGCCGACGGCGACAGATCGTCTCGGAGAACTCGTACTCAGAGAGCTGTTGATTACAAACGGTGTCTCACCCACCTCAGCGGGGGAAGTCGCAGCAGGGTGGCGCAACGGCCGCGTCGACAGCTACGACACACCGAACGGCACTGTCACGGCGTGGACGACAATATGGACAGATCAAACTGCCACTAGAGCGTTCGCCAATGCGTACGGAGCGAACGTTCCGGTGACGCCAGCGGAGTCGTTCGAACGAGAACGGTGTCTGTCTGCTGAACGTCTCTTGCTCGTCGACGGACAACGGGTGACGGTTGTCCGATGTTCCTGACTCTCGGAGTTTTCCCCCGACAGAGTCGAAGCGCTTACGACCGTACCCCGACCACATACCATAACGACCGTTCTCCGGAGTGATTTCGAGCATGTCAGACGCACACGACGACGCCGCCGGCGGTAGGGCAGACGTCGACCGCCCGGACGCGGACGGTCTGCGGACGCCGATCGTCGCGGTTCTGGGCCACGTCGACCACGGGAAGACCAGTCTGTTGGACAGGATTCGCGGCTCTGCGGTCAGCGAGGGTGAGTCGGGCGCGATCACACAACACATCGGCGCGACCGCCGTCCCCCTGGAGACGATCTCGGGGATCGCGGGCGAGTTGGTCGACCCGGACGACTTCGACCTCCCGGGGTTGTTGTTCATCGACACCCCGGGCCACCACTCGTTCACCACGCTCCGCTCTCGCGGGGGGGCGCTCGCGGACATCGCCGTGTTGGTGATCGACGTGAACGACGGGTTCCAACCGCAGACGGAGGAGGCCGTCGAGATTCTCAAGCGGACGGGGACACCGTTCGTCGTCGCCGCCAACAAGGTGGACACGGTGCCGGGGTGGAACCCACAGCCGGAGACGCCGATCCAGGCGTCGATGAACGCACAGTCGGACCGCGCGACCTCGGATCTGGAGTCCAACGTGTACGAACTGATCGGCCAGCTGTCGGACGCGGGGTTCTCGGCGGACTTCTACTGGCGGGTCCAGAACTTCCAACGCAACATCGGCGTCGTCCCCGTCTCCGCCGAGACCGGGGAGGGGGTCGCAGACCTGCTGACCGTGATGATGGGGCTGTCCCAACGGTATATGCGCGAGGAGATGGAGATCGACGTGACCGGCCCCGGCGCGGGGACGGTGTTGGAGGTGAAAGACGAACGCGGGTTCGGTGCCACCTTGGATGTGGTGTTGTACGACGGCACCGTCCGCGAGGGCGACACGATCGTCGTCGGCGGCGAGGAGGGCGCCATCGTGACGGAGGTGCGGGCACTCCTGCGGCCCCAGCCGTTGGCGGAGATCCGCACCGAGAAACAGTTCGAGCAGGTG
>JAHENP010000235.1 GCA_018609965.1 Haloferacaceae archaeon | reverse complement strand
CGAAGGGTTGAAATCGCCGTCCGGGTTAGGGACGAGTGAGGGCGGCTAGTTCAGTGGACAGAACACTTGGTTCCGGACCAAGGGGCCGGGGGTTCGAATCCCTCGCCGCCCGTGCAGTGAGTTTTCGAGCGGCGTGAGCAAACCGAACCGGGACGAGGGTTCGGGGCAGGGAGATCACGCACAGGCGAGCGAGGCGAGCCGACCGTTGTCACGGACAGTGCAACAAAACGACCCGGTTTATGAACGGAGACGCACACGGAGACAGGCGTGACCGGAGTCAACGAGTACACCGAGCCGTTCGCCCGGTTCTACGAGGAACGACTGCGCGACACCACTGTCGGTGACGAGGCGTTCTACCGCGAGGCTGCGGCGGCCGCAGACGGGCCGGTGTTGGAGGGTGCCTGTGGCACCGGCCGCCTGTATCTGGCGTTGTTGCGGGACGGCGTGGACGCCGACGGGTTCGACGCCTCGCCGGCGATGCTCGACGTGTTGCGCGAGAAGGCCGACACCGCCGATCTCGACCCGACCGTCTGGGTCGGTGACTTCCGGTCGCCCGGAGTCGACCGGCTGTACGATCTCGTGGTTGTCCCGTACAACTCGTTGGCCGCACTCACGACCGTCGACGACCAGCTGGCCGCGCTCAAGGCCGCACACACGCTTCTCCGGCCGGGTGGCCGGCTCCTGTTCGACGTGTACGTCCCGCGACAGGCGGTGATCGCCGACTCCTTCGGCGAGTGGCGCGAGACGAGCGTGACCACCGACGACGGAGAGACACTGCAAGCGCGCACCCGGACCACCGTCGCCGACGAGGTCGCACAGACGTACCGCGCCGAACGGGAGCTGCTCGACGGCGACGGCGAGGTAACCGCCCAGGAGACGTACCTGAACGCACACCTCCCGCCACAGCAGGTAGAGCTGCTGGCGCGTGTGTCGCCGTTCGCCGAGTGGCGTTCCGCCAGCGGGTTCGACGGCCAGCCGCTCGCGGACGGTGCCGACGTACAGGTGTGGGACCTCCGGAAGACATCGTCGGTGACGAGCGTCGACCCCCCGGCGTGACCGCGACTCGGGCGGAGGAACCTGCCGACCGTCGTCGGTTGTCTCGTGTCTCTCGCCGTCGTCTGCCTCCCACCCCCGAGGGTTCCAGCTGCGCCACGGTGTATTCTAATGTCAACAGCACGAGGTTAATCTGTTAACGTGGCAATTTATGCCCGAATCACACCCTGTCACTATGTGTCATGCGTCGCAGACAGCTACTGAAGGCGGTCGGGGCAGGGGTCACAGTCGCGGGTGTCGCCACACTCCCGGCGTCGGCGGCAGGATCGTACACGGACGAGTACTACGACGGGCTCCACTACACGAAGTACGTCCCGTCGGACGCCAGCGGCGGGGAGCCGTTGGTGGTGATGCTCCACGGTTGTTCACAGGAGCCGGACGACTTCGCGGCCGCGACGGGGATGAACGATGTCGCCGAACGCGAGGGGTTCGTCGTCGTCTACCCCGACCAGTCGTCGTTCTCGAACGCCTTCGACTGTTGGAACTGGTACTACGACGCCAACACCGAACGGGGGAGCGGCGAGGGGGCGTCTATCGCCAACATCGCGCTGAACGCGGCGAGCGTGGAGTCGTTGGACACCGACCGAATCTACGTCGCCGGCTTCTCCGCGGGGGCGGGGATGGTGCCGAACCTCATGGTGTCGTACGCGGACGTGTTCGCGGCCGGCGGCATCCACTCGGGGCTGGAGTACGACGCCGCCGACACCGCGACGACTGGAACGTACGCGATGACGTGGGGGGGGCCAGACCCGTACTACAAGGCCGAAGACGCATACGAGGCGATGCAAGAGTACGGCGTCACTGACCGTGTGCCCACTATCGTGTTCCACGGTGAGAGTGACTTCACCGTGAACGACACGAACGGCGACCAAGCACGCACACAGGCCGTCGAGACGAACGATCTCGTCGCCGGTGGCGGGGTTGTCACGACGAATCCGGACGACCGTATCTACGACTCCACGGGAGGGTACGACTACCGGCGTGACCGCTACACGGACACACAGGGTCGTGTGAACGTTGAGTACTGGCTCGTCGACGACATGGGCCACGAGTGGTCTGGCGGTGACGCCGGGTCGTTCGCGGCGCCGAACGCACCGGAGGCCAGCGACGCGATGTGGGAGTTTTTCACCCGTTGGTCGAACTGAGGCCGTTCCCGGTCTCTCCGGCACCCGGCCGGCTCCGAACCGGTGACCCCGGTGTGATCCACCACACTTATGAATTAGATGCGTCTAATCCCGTCCGTCAGACGATGTTGAGCGACGTGATGGAAGACTACCTGAAGGCGATCTACGTGATCGAGGAGGAGTCCGGGCCGCCGGTTGCGACCTCGAGTATCGCCGAGCGAGTGGAGAAGACCGCACCGACGGTGACGAGCATGTTAGACACGTTGGCGGAACGAGGACTCGTCACGCGCGAGAAGTACGAGGGCGCCGAGCTGACCGCGGAGGGACGCACCGTCGCCATCGAGGTGTTGCGTCACCACCGGTTGTTGGAGACGTACCTCGCCGAGCGGCTCGACTACTCCTGGGACGAAGTCCACGAGGAGGCCGACGCGTTGGAACACCACATCAGCGAGGCGTTCGAACGCCGAGTCGCGGACGTGCTCGGCGAGCCGGCCGCCGATCCGCACGGCGACCCGATCCCGAGTCCGGATCTGGAGCCGCCGGGCGGGGAGGCGACCGTCCCGTTGTCGGCGTGTGAGGCGGGCGATCGGGTCGTCGTCGCGCGAGTGAGCGACCGGGACGACGCTGACCTGGCGTATCTCGACGACGCCGGAGTCACGCCTGGGACGACCGTCGCGGTCGTCGACGTGGCGCCGTTCGGGATGGTGACCGTCGCCGTCGACGACGGTGAACAGAGTCTCCCGGAGTCGGTCGCGGAGTCGATCCACGTCACCGTGGCCGACACACCGGAGCCGGACAGTGCGGAGACGGGGGCCGGCGCGTGACCGGGTTCCTCGAGATCGCGCTGATCGCCGCACTCGCACAGCTGACCGTGTTGCCCGGCGAGAAGGTGCAGTTCATCATCGCGGGGTTGTCGACACGGTTCCACCCGTTGTTGGTGGTCGGTGCCGCGGGCTCCGCGTTCGCGGGATGGACCGCCCTGGAGATTCTGTTCGGGCAGGCGATCCAACGGGTGCTCCCGGGGGTCGCGCTTGACGCCGCGACGGCCGCGTTGTTCCTCGTGTTCGCGATCCTGTTGTACCGGTCTGCACCCGGCGTCAACCACGACGGGCTGTCGGCGACGGACGGCGGTGTCGTCGGCGCGGTGCCGGACGTGGCGCCGAACTTCGAGATCGGTCGGTTCAGCATCGGGGGGCCGGTCGGCCGGTTCCTCTCGATCTTCTCGTTGATGGCCGTCGGCGAGTTCGGCGACAAGACCCAGCTCATCACGATCGGGTTGGCGGCACAGTACGGCGCCAACCCGGCGATCTGGGCCGGGGAGATGGCCGCGATCATCCCGGTGAGCCTGGCGAACGCCTACTTCTTCCACCGGTTCTCCCACCGGTTCGACCTCCGGAAGGCCCACTACGTCGGGGCAGCACTGTTCGCGTTCTTCGGGCTCGACACCGTCGCGTCGATCACGGTCGGCTTCTCCGCGTGGGAGACGATTGTCGAGACCGTCTCACAGGCGTTGCTCGTGGTCGTCTGAGACGGGTCACTCGCCGTCTGTGGGAGCGTCGTCACCGCCCGTGTGTTCACCGTCGTACGCGCCAGTGTACGTCCCCTCGTGGTCGGCCGACGACAGGAGGAACTGGCCGATCCGCGCACCCGGCCGGATCTCGATCGGGTGGTGAACCTGGAGCAGCCCCTCGCCGCGCCCCTCGTAGCCGGCGTCCCAGACGGCCGTCTCCAACGTACAGCCGTTTCGCAGCAGCGTCGACCGCGGGAGGACGAAGCCGACGTGCCCCTCCGGAACGGCGATCACCTCGCCGTACCGGACGACGTACCCACCCGGCTCCAACCAGTACAGCAGTTCCCCCTCGCTGTCGCCGTCCGGTTCGATCCGCCGTCGTTCTCCGACCCGTTTGCCGTCGGTGTCGAGTCGCCCCGGCTCGACCGGCTCGAACACCGCGTCGACGGTGAGGTCGACGCCGTTGGGCTGGATTTGGTCGTCTTCGAGTGAGTCGTCGCCGTGTGGCCGTAGGTGGCGCGCCACCGAGGCTCCCGACTGGAACACGTTCTGGTTGGTGACCGTCGTCGTCGTAAGTGACACGATCCCGACGGGACCCGCCTCGCTTCCGGGGAGACGGATGTCGCCTCGCTTGCGACGAGACGAACGCTGTCTCGCTTGCGACGACCGACGACTCTCAACACACCAGTCGTCGAAGCGACGACAACGTTTGCGACGGACGGGACCAGCGTGGTCGAACATCCGGCTGCCCTCTGGCGGTTCTGCGAGAACAGTGCCCTCTCGCCGGATTTATATCTGTTCGGCGGGGAGAGCGAGACGTTATGGGACAGACGATCACGGAACAGATCTTGGCCGATCACCTCGTCGAGGGCGACCTCGAGACCGGCGAGGAGATCGGGATCGATGTCGATCAGGTACTCACACAGGACACCACCGGGACGATGGTGTGGCTCCAGTTCGAGGCCTTAGAGATGGACGAGGTCCAGACGGAGCTGGCCGCACAGTACTGTGACCACCAGACCTACCAGTTCGACTTCAAGAACACGGACGACCACCGGTTCCTGCGGTCGGCGGCCGGCACGTACGGTGCCTACTACTCCCGGCCGGGCAACGGGATCTGTCACCAGGTCCACAAGGAGAACTTCGCGGCACCCGGCAAGACCCTGCTGGGTTCTGACAGCCACACGCCGACGCCGGGCGGACTCGGCCAGCTCGCTATCGGCGCCGGTGGCCTTGACATCGCCGTCGCGATGGGCGGTGGCGCGTACTACGTCGAGATGCCGGAAGTGGTGAACGTCCATCTCACCGGGGAACTGCCGGAGTGGGCGACCGCCAAGGACGTGATCCTGAAGCTGTTGCAGGATCTGACGGTGAAAGGTGGCGTCGACAAGGTGTTGGAGTACACCGGGCCGGGTGTCGACTCGCTGTCGATTCCCGAGCGGACGACGATCACCAACATGGGGACCGAGTTGGGCGCGACCTCCTCGATCTTCCCGACGGACGAACGCACGGAGGAGTGGCTCGAACAGTTCGGCCGCGGTGACGAACACGTCGAGCTGACACCCGACGACGACGCGGAGTACGCGGACAGGATCGAACTCGATCTCTCGGAGTTGGAGCCGTTGATCTCGAAGCCGTCGATGCCGGACAACGTCGTCCCGGTGAGCGAGGTCGCCGGCGAGGAAGTGAGCCAGGTGATCGTCGGCTCCTGTACGAACGGTGCCTACGAGGACATCCTCCCGGCCGCGAAGATGTTGGAAGACGAAGACGTGAACCCGACGACGGAGATGGTCGTCGCGCCGGGGTCGAAGCAGGCCAGCGAGATGCTCGCCAGGGAGGGGTGGACCGCCGAGATGATGGCCGCCGGGGTCAACTTCTCGGAGGCGACCTGTGGGGCGTGTATCGGGATCGGTCACGTCCCCGCCAGCGACTCCGTCTCGCTGCGGACGTTCAACCGGAACTTCGAGGGCCGCTCCGGGATCGAGGACGACTCCGTGTTCCTCTGCTCGCCGGAGGTTGCCGCCGCCGCGGCGATCACGGGCGAGATCACGGACCCGCGTGAACTCGACCTGGAGGCGCCTGGCTTCGAGATGGGTGACGGCTACTCCGACGGCTACGGTGCCGACGACCCAGACATCATCACGCCGGACGACCCGGTAGACGACGAGCTGATCAAGGGGCCGAACATCGGCGACGTGCCGTTGAAGGACCCACTCGGCAGCGATGTCTCCGGCGAGACGCTGTTGAAGATGGGCGACAACATCACCACCGACCACATCACCCCTGCGAACGCGGAGGCGCTGAAGTTCCGGTCGAACATCCCGGAGTACGCGAACTTCACGCTCACCCGGATCGACTCCTCGTTCCCGGATCGCGCTCGCGCGGCCGACAGCGGCGTGTTGGTGGCCGGCGAGAACTACGGACAGGGCTCTTCCCGCGAGCACGCGGCGTTGTGTCCGATGTTCCTGGGCGTGGAGGCGGTGTTGGCCCAGAGCTTCGCCCGGATTCACCACGCGAACCTGTTCAACTTCGGGCTCGTTCCCCTAGAGATCGACGCAGAGACCTACGAGCGGATCGACCAGGGTGACGACGTGGAGATCGTCGACGATGTCGGTGCGGGCGTCCGCGCCGGCAAGGAGGAGTTCACCATCCGCGTGAACAACGACTGGGAGGCGACCGGCGAGATGAGCGCCTCCGAGCGCGAACGCGAGATCCTCGCGGCCGGCGGGAAACTTCAGTGGACGAAACAACAACACGCCGGCGGCGGCAGCGACGCCGCGCCCGCCGACGACTGACCGGCGCGGTCTCTCTGTCTCTCGATCCCTGTTTTTTCGGCTCAGTACAACACGTCGGTGACGACCGTCTCGAACCCCGCCTCGGCGACGCGACGCTCGGAGTCGGCCGTCAGCGACAGTCGTTGTCTGGGTCGTCCCGGACGGCTCGCCTCCTGGCTGGTCTCGATCACACCGTCCGCCTCCAGTTGGCCCTTCTTTCGAGAGAACGTTGCCTTGCTCGCCACGCCGAGTCGCTCGCCCCAGTTGCTCACGTCGTAGTGGAGCCGATCGTAGCGTGCTCCGACCAACAAGACGGTCGTGACGGGGTCGAACGCCGTCGGGTCGTCCCGGTCAGCCGCAGTGGCGAGTGCGGTCCGGAAGTCGGCGGCCGCCTCCGTCCCGAACTCCGCGGTCAGCGTCTCGTCGACGGTCGACAACGGCGGCGTCTGGAGCTGGAACGGCTCCCGGGTGCGCCACGCCTCCCGACAGGTGGCGAACACGTCGGCCGCGACACCCCTCTCGCCGGCCGCGACCGTCGGCTCGGTGTCGGGTGTCCGCACCGGCACGAACACCGCGTCCCGAGAGGCGAACACCGTCGTCCCGTGTGTGGTCTCGTCCGTCCGAACGGTGAGTCGACCGTCGGCCGCCAACCCTGCGGCCGTCGCGGCGGCCACGAAGTCGCGTTGGAACCGGAGAAGCGTCGTCTCCCCCGCGAGCACCCTGAGCCGTGGCGTCGCCCCCTCGTGGCGACCCGCGGCGACCGCGAGCGCCCGCAACGTCGGCGCTCGCGGGTCGAACACGTACAGTGTCTCGGTTACGTCGTCGAACAACTCGTTGAACGTCCCCCCTCGGCCTTTCGGTATCGTCGACATCGACGATGATGTCTCACTCAGATATATTAGTACT
>JAHENP010000234.1 GCA_018609965.1 Haloferacaceae archaeon | reverse complement strand
TTGAACCCACCCATCGCCGCGCCGCGTTCCGTCGCCGGCACCACATCCGAGACCAACGCCAGCGTCGTCGGGGAGACGAACGCGCCACAGACCCCGACCGCGACCATCAGCCCGGCCGCCACCGGGTACGTCGGCGCGAGCGCGACCGCGACGATGGCGACGCCGTAGAGCACGGAGCCGGCGACGACCGGGAGAAATCGGCCGATCCGGTCGGAGACCGCGCCGACGGGGTACTGGAGCAACGCGAACGGGAGAAAGAACAACGCGAGCGTCCCGCCGGCGAGCGCGGCGTCGATCCCGAACGTCTCTCGGAAGTACGACACGCCCGTCAGCGCGAAGAAGCCGGCCGTGAGCCGGTCGATGTAGCCGAACGTGAACGGCACGAGCAGCGCGGGCTGGGTCCGGACGCGTTCCAACACCGCTCCGACGGGAACACCGCCGCCGACGCCGCGGTCGGAGACGGTCGCCGCCAGTGCCGCCGCGACGCCGAGGACGGCCGCCCCGGCGTAGACGGGCACCAACGGCCCGAGGGTGGCGAGTTGCCCGCCGACGACGGAGCCCAGCGCCGCCCCCAGCCCGATGGCGGTGCCCGCGGCACCCATGTTGCGGCCGTTACCGCCCGCGAGATCCATCAGCGTCGTGATCGCCAGCGAGAACGCGCCGATACCGAACGCGCCGCCGACGATCCGGAAGAGTAGGACGACCCCGAACCCCAGTCCGAGCGTCGGCGCGAGCGCGACGAGCAGGTAGCTCGCAGCACCGCCGAGTGCGCCGACGACGATCAACGGCGACCGCACGCCGACGGCGTCGCTCACCGCCCCCCACACGACCGCGAAACAGACGAACGCGGCGAACTCCGCGATCAGGAACCACGTCTCCGCGAGCAACCCACCCGTGCCGCCGAGCGCCGCGACCGTCTCCGACAGCCCGGGGTACAGCAGCACCTGCGAGACGAGCACGCTCCAGACGACGACGGCGAGGCGGGCGCGGTCACTCATGTATCACGGGCCGTCGGGACGGAGAGCGACGCGGCCGGACGACTCGCGAGTGTGTCTCGGGGAGGCTCACCAACATCGGCCGGTGGTAGCCTCCCGAAACAGAAGACGACTCGGGTTCTGCCGACGGGGTGAGCACGGAACGGGCAACCCCGCCCGCGCTCGACGCACGTCACTCCGGGCCGGGGTGGCGCATCACTCCAGGCCGGGGTGGCGCGTCACTCCGGGTCGGGGTGGCGCGTCACTCCGGGCCGGCGTAGCCAGTCATTCCGAAGTCGGTCCCTCCCTCGCTGTCCGCGTCGTCACCGTCGCGCGTCTCCTTGTCGCGAGCCGCAGGCTCCTCGCGCCGGCGTCGATCCTCGTGGGTGGGCGTCTCGACGACGGTGAACAGGAGGTTGATCAGGACGTTCGTCGCTTTCGCCTGCTCCGTCTCGGTGATCTCGTAGGCTGCGCCGGTGTCGTTCGCACCCGGCACTGCTGCCGAGAGATCCCGGCTCTCGGGCACGGGGACGACCCGCGCCGCGCGCACGTCCGCGAGTGCTTCTGTCACGGTTCGTAGCAGCTGCTGGAGCTGGCCCGCGGAGGCGACGCCTTCCGTGGCGAGCGTGGCGCGCACTTCCTCGACCCGCACCCGGATCTCCTCGGTGCGATACCCCGGAAGTGGCTGCTCTTCGATGTCCAGGAGAAACTCCTCGTACTCGGCTGCAAGCTCCGCTGCGTCCGTCGTGCCGTCAGGTTTTACTGACGGTGAATCGTTCGAACACATGTCGTGTGACGCTCCGCACGACACTGCGGTGGTAGGGCGTTGCAGCGCCCTGCCGTTTACACGGCGCACCACAGCGTCGTGTTTCAGGCTGTAGTGACTACGGGTTGTAAAAGTTACGGCGTATTGAACGAGCGTCACAGTTCGAACAGCGAGTTGTTATTGTTCTGAAACGAACTGGGATCAGTCTGTGGTGTTCGGGGACGTGTGTACGTTCACGCTGGCGTCGCCGCCGTGTGCTCGGGTGGGTGCTCCCGTAGCTCCAGTCGCGTGTCGTTCACTCGTCTGTGCCGTCGGATGGCTCCTCGCCTGCATCGTCGCGTGACACCTCCTCCACGTCGTCACCTGACACCTCGTCCGCGTCGTCGGCCGCCTCCTCGTCGCGGTGTTCGCTCGTGTGTTCCCACACCTCGACACAGCCGCAGCCGTCGTCGACGTCCGCCAGGTGTGATGGCGTCGATTGTCGTTTTCTGGTCACGTTGTTTGTCGATACGAGCCGAGCAGGTATCAACTTGCGGGGAGTCCCCGCGGCGTGAGAAGCCAGTGGCACACGGACAGAGAGACTGTCACGACAACTGACACGCACGGTCGGCGTTTACACCGGTGTGTGACAACGCTGGGGTGTGACAGTCCCTCCAGCAGTCGAGACACGGAACCTGACGAAACGCTACGGCGACGTGACCGCCGTCGACGGGGTCGACCTACAGGTCGAACGCGGCGAGGTGTTCGGCTTCCTCGGTCCCAACGGTGCCGGGAAGTCGACGACGCTCAACGTGTTGTTGGACTTCGTCACCCCGACCGAGGGGTCGGCGACGGTGTTCGGACACGACGTCCGCGAGGAACGTGCCGCGGTCCGCGAGCGGATCGGCGTCGTCCCGGAGAACTACGGTCTGTACGACCGGATCAGCGGTCGCCGACACGTCGAGTTCGCCGTCGAGCTGAAAGACGCCACGGACGATCCGGACGCGCTGCTCGACCGGGTCGGCCTCTCGCCGTCGGAGGCGGCCCGGCCGACTGGGGAGTACTCGACGGGGATGAGCCAACGGCTCGCGTTGGCGATCGCGCTGGTCGGGTCACCTGACCTGCTCGTGTTGGACGAGCCAACCAGCGGGCTCGATCCGAACGGGGTGCGGCGACTCCGGGAGATCATCACCAGCGAGGCGGCCGACGACACGGCGGTCTTCTTCTCCTCGCACGTGCTCGGGCAGGTTCGAGCCGTCGCCGACCGCGTCGGGATCATGAACCGCGGGGAGTTGGTCGCCGTCGACACCATCGATGGACTCCGCTCCGAGCTGGACATCGGGGCGCGCGTCACGCTCGATGTCGACGACTCGCCCGACGTGACGTTCGCGGACGACGCGATCACCGACGTGACGGTCGCGGAGGGGACGCTCCGTGCGACCTGTCTCGAACCGGGCGCGAAGCTCCGGCTGCTCGACCGAGTGCGCGAGTCGGTGTCGGTGACGGACGTGCGGATCGAGGAGTCGTCGCTGGAGGATCTGTTCGCCAGCTACACCGAGGCGGATGCCGGGGGCGAGGCGGACGCTGGAGCCGAGGCAGATGTCGGAGACGAAGCGGACGCCGGAGCCGAGCCGGGAGGCGACGGCGCGACCGCCCAGACGAACGGGACAGCGGCGACCGAATCCGGAAGCGTCGAGGTGGACGGATGAGTGTCGAGCAGATCGCACGGAAGGACATCGCAGACACCGGTCGGTCGCGGTCGCTGTGGCTGGTGGTCGCCGCCGTGGTGGTGCTCACCGGCGGGCTGGTCACGCTGGCCGCGTTCGTCACCGACCTGGGGTCTCGTGAGGTGATCACACAGTCGCTCGGTATCTCCGCGAGTCTGTTCCCGATCATCGCGTTGTTCGCCGCGAAGGGGGCGATCACCGCCGAGCGGGACTCCGGCTCGCTGCGGACGCTGCTGGCACTCCCGCCCTCGCGCGGCGAGGTGTTGTTCGGGAAACTCCTCGGCCGGCTGGTGGTGGTCGTGGTCGCGGTTGCGGTCGGTGTCGTCGGCTGTGTCGTCGGCCTGCTCGTGGCCGGGAAGCCGACGAGCGCGACGGTGGTGGCCGCGTACGCGGCGATGTTGCTCGGCACCGTGGTCAGCTACACCAGCGTCGGTGTCGGGATCTCGGCCAGCGTCGCCACGGACGGCCGGGCCACCGGCGTCGCCGTCGGGGCGTTCACCGTCGCGTTGCTGTGGAGCGCACTCGTCGGGCTGGTCAGGTCGCTGTTGGTGGAAGTCGGCGTGGTCAGTCCGGACGCGTCGCCACAGTGGCTGGAGCTGCTCGGGATCGCGGAGCCGAGTCAGGCGGCACAGGCGTTGTACCGGGCGCTCGTCTCCGGAACCCCGTTCCCAGGCGACCCGCTCCAGTCCGCGTGGCTGCCGGCGCTCGTCCTCCTCCTGTGGGCGATCGTCCCGGTCGCCGTCGGCTACCGCCGGTTCCGGCGCGCGGACCTCGGGTGAGACGAGCGTCCGTCGACCCCCACCGAACTTCCCACACGTCTCCCCGTGGTTCCGATCCAGCGTGGACGAACGACGTGTGCGAGCCGAACACGACGGCAGACGGAACCGAACGCCCTCCTGTGTGAGGATCGACGGGTCGCCGCCGACCTGTCACCGAACGGTAATTCTGTTTGACCGGCCGTTTGAGCAAGAGCGATTAGTGTGCGGAAAGAGGCGCGGGAGACGTGACACTCGAAGTTTCGGCGCTCGGAAAACAGTACACCGCAGACACCTGGAGGGTCAGGGACGTGACGGCGACGTTCGAGCCGGGTGTCCACGGGCTGATGGGCCCGAACGGGGCCGGCAAGTCCACGCTGATGCGGCTGGTGACGACCGTCGCGGAGCCGACCGAGGGGGAGATCAGGTGGGACGGGACAAGCGTCGTCGACCGGCCGGCGACGGTCCGGAGCCGGCTCGGCTACCTCCCACAGGACTTCGACACCTACCCCAGCCTGCGGCTGGAGGAGTTTCTGGAGTACGTCGCCGCGCTCCGGGGGTTGGACGGGGAGACTGCCAGCGCACGGACGGATGAGCTGTTGGAGTTGGTCAACCTCCAACACGTCCGCGACCGTCGGCTCGACACCTTCTCCGGCGGGATGCACCAGCGAGTCGGCATCGCACAGGCGTTGTTGAACGACCCGGACCTGTTGGTCGTCGACGAGCCGACCGTCGGCTTAGACCCCGAGGAGCGCGTCCGGATTCGGAGCGCGCTCGCGGACACCGCCGGCGACCGTGTCGTCCTCCTGTCGACCCACATCGTCCCAGACGTGGAGACGATGGCCTCACAGGTGACCGTGCTTGACGACGGCGACCCCGTCACCCGCGAGCGCATCGAACAGATGCTGCGCCGTGTGGAGGGACGGGTCTACAGGCTGAGCAGGCCGAGTGGCTCGGGGTCGTACGGAAATCTTCGATTTCCGTGATGACGAGAGACGGAGTCTCTCGAACCACTTGACCCCGAGGGTGAAGGCCGTCGAAGGATTTATCAGACTATGTGCCGTACCAAAGGGTAACGACTACGAAGAATATTGAAGACCTCAATATGAAGTGGTCGTTTGATGGTTTGGAAATGCGGCTCCTCTCAACACCCCGCCCGTACGGTGGGTGAGACGGGAGTTGTCGGGTCGTGGTGGAGCGACCGACCCTCACGGACACAGCGAGTGTTCGGGTGTTAATTCCAGCCGACCGCGCAAGCGGAAGGCCGAGGGGAATTAAATTCACCTGCGTCCATCCGTCCGTTTCTGGACGGCACAGACAAAACGGTGAAGCCTCGGGGCTTGACCCCGAGGTACTTCACGAGTGTACCGTCGCCCGAGACGAACTGTCGGCGGTGGGACGGGGGTTCTAGGTGTGTGGCACGGTCGAACGTGCCGAGAGAGTCAAGCTGCGGCTGGTCGCGCCAGACGAGTCGACTGACCCGCCCGGAGAGACGGCGGCGGTGTCCGCGACGCTAGAGGACGCCTACCTCGACACGATCAACAGCCACGACGCCGTTTGACAGCAGACCGCGGCGTTAGCGAGACGCACGACGGGCGGAGTCTCTCAGTGAACTAGTCGGACTCCGCGTCCAATTCGGAGTCGGACATCGCGGACTCCGCGTCCAATTCGGAGTCGGACATCGCGGACTCCGCGTCCAATTCGGAGTCGGACATCGCGGACTCC
>JAHENP010000233.1 GCA_018609965.1 Haloferacaceae archaeon | reverse complement strand
GCGTCCAACGCGGCGGCCAAACTGTTGGCGTGGTCGACGACCGGGTCTACGTCGCCGTCCCCGGCGACCGGGAGGAGGATGCGCTCGTACTCCATCGTGTCTCCGAGTCGCGCCAGCGGGGAGTTAACTCCTCGTGTTTCCGGCGCCGTCTCCTCTCGAACATGTTGGTACCCCTACGTTTAGACGGGTAGGTGTGGTACGGAGCAGCATGGAACTTCTGGTGTGCAGGGACGGGACAGTGGCAGACGCAGACGGGACGATTGTGGCGGACGTGGCAGTCGACACCGCGGCCGGCGAGATCGTCGCGGTCGGTGACGTGTCGGACGCGGTCGAGACGGCGACGACGGTAACGGAACTGGACGCGAGCGGACAGTTCGTCGCGCCGGGGCTGATCGACGCACACGTCCACCTCCAGATGGACGCGCGGGCCGACACCGCCTCCGGCCGTCACGAGCCGCGTGACAGTCTGGCGTTCACCGCGGCGGCGAACCTCCGGACGGCCGTCGAGGCGGGCGTGACGACGGTCCGGGATCTGGGTGCCGCCGGCGAGGTGGCGATCCAGGCGGGCGAGGCGGTCGCGGACGGCCGGCTCGTCGGCCCACGCGTGCTCGCGTCTGGACAGGCGATCACGATGACCGGCGGCCACGGCCACTGGAGCGGCCGGGAGGCCGACGGGGCGAGTGAGGTCCGGAAGGCGACCCGCGAACAACTGAAACGCGGCGCGGACGTGGTGAAGTGTATGGCGACCGGCGGCGTGTTGACCGCGGGCGCACAGACGGAGAGCACGGAGCTGACGCCCGCGGAACTCGACGCGGTGGTTGAGGCCGCGAACGCGAAACGGGTGCCGACCGCCGCCCACGCCCACGGGAAACAGGGGATCGTCGACGCCAGCGAGGCGGGGATCACCAGCGTCGAACACGGCACCTACATGGACCGCGAGGCGGCCGCGACGATGGCCGACAACAACACCTACTGGGTGCCGACCGCCTCTGCACTCCACGGGATCGTCGAGGGGGGCGAGGGTATCCCGGCGGCGACGGTCGCGAAGGCGGAAGACGCCGCCGAGGCGTTCGCCTCCTCGTTCGACCACGCGGCCGCCGAGGGGGTCGAGATCGCGATGGGGACGGACGCCGGCACGCCGTTCAACGAGATCGGCGACGCCCCACAGGAACTCCAGTACATGGTCGAGTACGGGTTGGAGCCCGCAGCGGCACTGGAGTCGGCGACCGTCACCGCCGCCGATCTCTGTGGGCTCGACGACGTGGGGCTGATCGAGGCCGGCTACGCGGCGGATCTGGTCGTCCTGCCGGCGAATCCGCGCGAGGAACCGGCCGCCTACGAGTCGCCAACCGCCGTCGTCGCCGACGGGGACCGCGTGGTCTGAATCTCGTCCCACCGCCCGTGACGGCTGTGCGACAGATTCCTACGCGCCGCGCCCGTACGACTCTCTGTGTCGGGACACGGACTCGGATTCGAGACACAACGCGAGGAGCGGAGCGGTGAGTCGTTGGCGCTGTCCGGTTCGCTCCCGGACTGGCTGGTCGGGCGGCTGATCCGGAACGGACCGGGCCAGTTCGAGGCCGGCGAGACCCGGCTCGACCACTGGTTCGACCCGTACGCGATGTTGCGGTCGTTCCGGATCGACGGCCGGACAGACAGTGTCGACTACACCAACCGGTTCGTCCGCAGCGAGGACTTCCGGCACGCCCGCAGTGAGGGGGAAGTGCGGCGGATGCTCCCTGGGACGCCCCCAGACCGGCCGGTGTGGACCCGGCTGCGACACAGCCTCACCGGCGCGTTCCAGGACAACCCCTCCATCGGCGTGTTCGACGCCGGTGGGATCACCGCGATCACGGAGTCGCCGGCCGGCATCCGGGTCGACCCCGACAGCCTAGAGACGACCGGCCGGCGCGACCTGACGACCGGGCTCGACGCGGACTTCACGCTCGGCCACCCCCACTACGACCCCGACCGGGACGCCTTCGTCAACTTCGCGGTGTCGTACGGTCGTGGGGCGACCTACACCCTGTTTGAGCGTGACCCGCAGACGACCGCCGTCGACGTGATCTGTGAACTGCCGTTCGACGACGCGCCGTACGCCCACTCGTTTGCCCTCACCGACGAGTTCGCTGTGTTAGCGGCGATCCCGTACGGCCTCGACACAACACAACTGTTGACGGGTGCCCTCTCCGGCGGGACGTTCGTCGACGCCGTCACCGACTTCCAAGACGGGATCGGCGGCCAGACTGACACTCGCGACGCTCGGTTCGTCGTGATCGACCGCGAGCGCGGCGAGATCCACCGCGAGGTGCCTGCGGACCCGTTTTTCGTGTTCCACCACGCCAACGCACACCGCGCGGGCGACGACCTGTTGGTCGATCTGATCGCGTACGACGACGAACGGGCGATGACGCGGCTGACGCTCGACAACCTCGCGAGTGACACACCCGACATCCCCGCCGGTGATCTCGTCCGCTACCGCGTGCCCCTCGACGAGGGGCGCGCCAGCTCCGAGACGCTGTACGAGGGGCAAGTGGAGTTCCCCACCTTCGACTACCCGGATCGGCTCGGCTCCGCGTACCGCTACTGTTACATGGCGGCCAACGCCGACGGATCGAGTCTCCCGATCCGACTCGTGAAGTACGACCTCGACGAGCGGACGGCGACCAGTTGGGCCCCCGACGGCACCGCCTTCCCCGGCGAGCCGTTGTTCGAGAAGGCGCCCGGCGCCGACCGGGAGGACGCGGGCGTGATCGTCACCACCGTGCTCGACGCCGACGCCGAACGGACGGATCTCGTGGTGCTCGACGCCGGCGACATGACACAGATCGCCCGCGCCACGGGGGTCCACCGGCTCCCGTACGGGTTCCACGGCCAGTTCTACCGCGACGGCAACCGCGTCCGGAGCATGGCCTGAGTCGAGACCCACGGCTTACCGTCGAACACACCACCGGCGATCACCGAAACCGTAAGCCGACGCGTCCCGACAGAACGGTGTGGAGCGCAGACAGTTTCTCCGTCGGGTTGGCGTCGCCACGGCGGCGCTCGCGGCAGGCTGTGGCGCAGACGCCGACGAACGGCGGACGGTCAACCCCGCGCTCGCCGGGACACCGACGCGGTCGCCGACGCCCGAACGGGTCACCGAGTGGTCACGCCCGGTGACAGACGCCGTCCCGCCGGTCGTGCTGGGTGGCCGACTGATCGTCTCGCGTGGCCCGCCGGACCGCCCGCGGGTCGTCGGTCTCGACCCGATCGACGGGACGACGGTCTGGAAACGCCGGTACGACGCGCCGGTGCGGGCAGACACGGACGGCCACCGGCTCTCCGTGTCGGCGGAGATCGGCAGCGAGGAGCCGTTCGGCACCGTACTCGACCCCACCGACGGCCGACTGCTGTGGGAGACGGACAGCGTCGTGGCCGTACCGGCGGAGACGACCGACCACGCGGTCGCACAGCCGTGGAGTGACGACGGCCGCAGTCCAGACCAGAACGCGGTGTTCGCCGGCGTCGACCGTGACGGCTGGCGCGTCGACTGGCGCGCTCGTGGTGAGCCGCGGCGGATCGACGACGGGCGGGTCCACCTCACCCGGATGGCCGGCCGGGTCGCGACAGTCGAGGCGTACACGGCCGCGACGGGTGTACTCGACTGGAGACGCGGCTGGGAGACGAGCGCGGGGATCGCGTGGCTGGGCCACCACGACGGGGTCGGGGTCGTCGCCGTCGGCGACACCGTCCGCGCGGTGTCGCTCGCGGACGGCCGGACGCTCGACGAGACGGCCAACCGGTTCGGACTCGACGCCGCGAACGCCGCGGGCGACGGC
>JAHENP010000232.1 GCA_018609965.1 Haloferacaceae archaeon | reverse complement strand
GTCGTCGTCGTCGTGTTCCGTCCAGAAGACGTGGCGGTACCGCGGCGGGAGGTCGTCCGCCTCCAGCGAGCGGTCGTCGTTGAACCGGCTCGCTGTTACGAGGAGTTCGACCACGTCAACTGCCGGGTCATTCATCCAGAACCAGTAGTGGTGGACGGCTGTTAAGCCCGTCGGAGGCGGCCAGCAAGTTGGGTCGCCGTCTGTCTACTGATCGGGGTGTTATTCCGCCCGAACACGCGACAGCGAACAAAACAGTGGGCACGACCCTGCGCTGAAACACCCCGCAACCCACCGGGCGTTCTCACGGATTTATAACGATCAGTCACACACGTGACGGCATGGCAACACCCGTCATCGCGGCCGCGTACCGCACGCCGTTCGGGAAGGCAGGCGGCGTCTTCACCGACACCCGGAATGAGGACCTCTCGGCGGCGCTGATCGACCACACGCTCGACGAGACCGGGTTGACCAGCGACCACGTCGACGACCTGATGTGGGGGGTCGCACAGCAACGCACCGAGCAGGACAACAACGTCGCCCGCGTGATCGCGTTGCTCTCTGAGTTGGGTGAGGGGACGCCGGCGACGACGATCAACCGCTGGTGTGCCTCCTCGATGCAGTCGATCATCTCCGCGTCGGACGCGGTGGCGGCCGGCAACCGCGAGTGTGTGATCGCCGGCGGCGTCGAGAACATGAGCCGGGTGCCGATGGACGACGAGAGCTACCAACACCTCCACCCCGAACTGTCCGAGCAGTACAACATCTTCCAACTACAGGTCGGGATGACCGCCGAGAAGGTCGCCGACGAGTACGGTGTGAGCCGCGAGGCACAGGACGCGTACGCCGCCCAGAGCCACCAGCGCGCCGCGGAAGCGACGGAGTCGGGGCGGTTCGACGACGAGATCATCCCCGTCGAGACGGACGACGGCGTCGTCACCGAAGACGAGGGGATTCGCCCAGACACCGACCCGGAGACGCTTGCGGGGCTCGACCCGGCGTTCACCGGCGACGGCACCGTGACGGCGGGCAACTCCTCACAGATGACCGACGGCGCGGCGCTCACGCTCGTGACCAGCCGGGCGTTCGCCGACCAACACGGGTTGGACGTGCTCGCCGAGGTCGGGACGAACGCCGTCGCCGGCGTCGACCCGACCGTCATGGGGATCGGTCCGGTGCCGGCGACCCGCGGGCTGTTGGAACGGGCCGGCACCACCATCGACGACTACGATCTGGTCGAACTGAACGAAGCGTTCGCCTCACAGTGTGTGTACGCTCGCCGCGAACTCGGGATTCCGGAGGCCCAGTACAACGTCAACGGCGGCGCAATCGCGTTGGGCCACCCGTTGGGTGCCTCCGGTGCGCGTCTGCCCGTGACGCTGCTCCACGAGATGGAAAAACGGGGTGGCGACCGCGGGCTGGCGACGCTGTGTGTCGGCTTCGGGCAGGGCGCCGCAGTCGAGTTCTCGCGGTAGGGGTCAGTTCTGCAGTAGATCCACACCGCGGCTCCCGCGGCGGGTCCACATCCCCGCTCCCCCAGCAGACTACCGAATCCAGCGTGGTACCTTCCGGAGGAGTCGTGCGACCGTCGACAGCCCCGCGGCCCAGAGCCTGTCGGGGAGACCGCGCGGCGACAACGGCACCGGGCCGCTCGTCGCGACCGCCTGCGCGTCAGTGAACCGCAGCAGTCCCTCCGGGCCGTGTCGACGGCCGATTCCGGAGTCACCCCGCCCACCCATCGGCGCGTCGACAGAGCCCCAGGAGACGGCGTACCCTTCGTTGATCGAGACGGTGCCGGTGTCGACACGGCGGGCCACCGCGCGGCCGCGTTCCTCGTCGCCGGTCCAGATCGCGCCGTGGAGGCCGTAGTCGGTGTCGTTGGCGCGTGCGACCGCCTCGTCGGTGTCCGAGACCGGATACAACGCGACCACCGGGCCGAACGTCTCCTGCCCGTAGGCGGTCGCGTCGGTCGGTACGTCCGCGAGCACGGTCGGCTCGTAGAAGTACGGCCCCAGGTCGGGTCGAGGCTCACCCCCGGTCAGCACTGTCGCCCCACGCTCGCGGGCGTCGGCGACGTGCTCGCGGGTCTTCTCGAACTGCGCCTCCGAGAGCAACGGCCCCATCTCGGCGTGCCAGTCGTAGTCGAACCCCAACTGGAGGTCCTCGACGGCGTCGACAAAGGCGTCACGGAACGGCTCGTAGACGGCCTCGTCGACAAACAACCGCTCGGTCGTGATACACAGCTGGCCGGCGTTGGCGAAACACGACCGGACGGCACCCGCCGCGGCGGTCTCGGGGTCGGCGTCGTCCAACACGAGCAGTGGGTTCTTCCCGCCCAGCTCCATCGACACCGGGACGAGATTCTCGCCCGCGAGCGCGGCCACCTCGCGGCCGGCCGCGGTGCTGCCGGTGAACGCGACGTAGTCGACACGCTCGATCAACGGCGGCCCCACCTCGGGGCCACGACCCGAAACGAGCTGGAATAGATCGGGCGGGACCCCGGCCTCGACGAGCAGTTTCCGGGCGTAGGCCGCGACATGGGTCGTCTCCTCGGCGGGTTTGCAGACGACGGCGTTGCCGGCGACCAACGCCGGGAGCGCGTCGGAGACGACCAGCGTCAGCGGGTAGTTCCACGGCGCGATCAGTCCGACGACCCCGACCGGGTCGTGGTGGACATCCGCCCGGACGGCGCCGGGGATCGCGCCCTGTCGGCGTTCGTCCGCGAGGATCGCCGGGGCGGCGTCGGCGTAGTAGCCGGCCGTGACGGCCACGTCGAACACCTCCTCGACGGCGTCACGGCGGGACTTCCCCGTCTCGCGTTGGACGAGACTCGTCGTCGACTCGCGCTCGGCGAGGACGCGGTCGACGACCCGGTCGAGGACGGCGACCCGGTCTGTGATCGGTCGCTCCCGCCACTCGGCGGCGGCTGTGCGGGCCCGGTCGACCGCGTCGTCGACATCCGTCTCTGTCGCCGCCGGGAGCTGTGCGTACGTCTCGCCCGTGACTGCCGACTCGACAGGGATCGCGTCGGCGTCACTCGCGGCGAGTTGGTCGTGTAGTCCGGCGAGTCGTTCCGCCGACCACTCGGCTCCTGTCACGATAGAAGAGAGACTCCCCTCGAACAAAGGGACGGCGGTCGGGCGGTGAGACGGTGTGTGCTCCGGAGCCGAAGGAACCGTCTCTGTGTGGTCGAGACGGCTCACAGCAGGGTTCTCCCGGGAGCGAGAACAGCCATCGGACGATGGAGGGTCGGACACCGACAACGGACGACGACAGTGTGGCGACGGACGCGGCGGCGCTCCGGTGGCTCCACCGCGCGACACGGGAGATGGTGACACACGAGCGACCGGCAGCAATCGGCGCGGTCGCGACCGACGCCGCCGCAGACGTGCTCGGGTTCGCGTTGAACTCCGTCAGGCTTCACGGCGAGGAGACCGACCGGCTGGTGCCGGTAGCCGTCGCCGACCAGACGGTCGAACACGCCAGCGAGCGTCGGGCCTACGAGCGCGGCGAGACTGTCCAGTGGGCGGCACTCGACGACGGGGAGCCGAAACTGTACCCTGACGCGGCCGCAATCGACGACGACGTGTCCCGACCCGGCGGGGGAAGTGTGTTGGTCGTCCCGTTGTGCGATGCGGGGGTGTTGACCCTCGGGACGACCGAGCGGAACGGGATCGACCAGACGGACGTGGGGGTGGCGCGGGTACTCGCGGCGAGCCACCTCGAACTGACGGCGCCGGCCGAACTGGGGGACCGCGACCACCTCCGGGCGGCACGCGAGGCGGTCGACCGGATGGAGCGACTGACGGAGAGTATCCTCAATCTGACGAGCCACCGCGGGCTGACGGACGCGACGGAGTCGGTCGCGGTCGGCTACGTCGCACGCTCCGTCTGGGAGGACCACGCGCCGGCGGCCGCGACACTCGACTGTGCGTCGCCGCCGACGGTCGCGGCCGACCGGCAACGGCTGCAGACGTTGTTCGAGAACCTCTTCGACAACGCCGTCGGGATCGGTGGGCCGTCCGTCTCGGTGACGATCCGGGACCGAGCGGCGGGCCCGGGGTTCGACGCCGACGACGGCCCGGGGTTCGATGTCGACGACCCGACCGAGTTGTTCGCGTACGGCGCGACGGTGGAGGCGGCCGGCACCGGGCTCGGGTTGGCACTCGTTCGGGACATCGCGGAGGCACGCGGCTGGGCGGTCGATGTCGACGGTGAGGGCGGCGGGACGTCCGTGTTCCGGACGGCGCCAGACGAGGCCACGGACGACGGCGAGTCGGTCGACACGGGCGTGAAGCCTCGCCGTCATCCCACGGATACTTGACGCCGGCCCACGCCGTGACGTGTATGCAGGCAGTGACGCTCGGTCCCGCCGGGACGTACTCACACCGTGCTGCTCGCGCCGTCGCCGACGACGTGGCGTTTCGCGAGTCGGTGACGGCAATCGTCGAGTCCGTGCGGGCCGGGGAGTTCGACCGTGGGGTCGTGCCGGTAGAGAACAGCATCGAGGGGTCGGTGACGGAGAGTCTCGACGCGCTCGCGGACGGCGTCGCCGTTCTCCAGGAGGTGGTGACGCCGATCAGACACGCCCTGTTGGCACAGTCGGCGGAGTTCTCACTCGTCGCCTCCCACTCACAGGCACTGGCCCAGTGTCGGGAGTTTCTCGAACGGGAGTACCCCGACCAGCGTCGGGAAGCCGTCGCCTCCACCGCCCGGGGTGTCGCCCGAGCCCGTGACGACGAGAGCGTTGCCGCCATCGGCCACCCGGCGAACGTGACCGACGGCGACCCGGAGTTGACCGTCCTCGCCGAGGAGATCCAAGATCGGTCCTCGAACGCCACCCGGTTTCTGGTCGTCGGGCCGGAGGCCGAACGTTCTGAGGCCGGCGGGAAGACATCGGTGGTCGTCTACCCGGCCGCCAACTACCCTGGCCTCCTGCTCGAACTGTTAGAGGCGTTCGCAGACCGAGACATCAATCTCTCGCGGGTGGAGTCACGCCCCAGCGGCCGGCGGCTCGGCGACTACCTGTTCCACGTCGACTTCGAGGCCGGACTGTACGAAGACCGGACCAGCGAGGCACTCGACACACTGCGCGGGATGGTCGCCGAGGAAGGGTGGGTGCGCGTCCTCGGCTCGTACGACACGGAACACGTCGTGGAGTGACCACGGCAGGGAAAGCCCAGAAGAGTGCGCCAGAACAGACACGAGTTTAC
>JAHENP010000231.1 GCA_018609965.1 Haloferacaceae archaeon | reverse complement strand
CTCGAACTGCTCGGTGCCGTACTCCAACATGTTCTTGGCGGCGATCGACCCTTGTTCTTTGGCAGAGCCCCACGCGCCGTTCTGGGCCTGCTCGCCCAGAATCACGTCGTGGAACTGGGTGATGTCGCCGGCCGCGAACACGTCCGGGTGGGAGGTCTGCATGTACTCGTCGGTGACGATCCCGCCGTCGATCTCCACGTCGAGCGTCTCCAACAGCTCGGTGTTGCGGTCGAGTCCGATGGCGACGCCCGCGAAGTCACACTCGTAGCGGTCGCCGTTCGGGTCGACCGCGGCGGTGACGTGGCCCGCGTCGTCCGTCTCGAAGTGGTCGACCCCGGAGTCGAACACCGGCTCGACACCCTTCTCGCGCATGGCGTCGTGCATGATCTCTGCACCCTCCTCCGAGAGCGCGTACCGCCACCAGGAGTTTCCGCGCATGAGGTACTTCCCCTCCACGTTCTGTGCGCCACACACCGCCGCGAGGTCGATCCCCAACAGGCCGGCGCCGACGACAACACCTTTCTCGGCCTGGCTAGCGGACTCGTTGATCCCACGCGCGTCCTGGAACGTCCAGAAGTGGTGGACGCCATCGGCGTCGGAGTTGTCCACCGGGAGCTGGTTGGGTGTCCCGCCGACGGCGAGCAACAGCTTGTCGAACTCGTACACCTCTCCGCCGTGGGTCTCGACTTCGTGTGCGTCCGGCCGCACGTCCGTCACGTAGGTGTCCAACTGGAGATTGATGTCGCGGTCGGCGTACCAGTCTTCCTCGTGGATCGAGATGGGCGCCTCCGGCAGTTTCCCTTTGGCGTACTCTTTGATCAGAATCCGATTGTACAGCGCCTCGCCCTCGTCGGTGAGCACCGTGATGTCGGCGTCCGTCGCCTCCTCGCGGAGCGTCTCGGCGGCGGAGCTTCCCGCGATTCCGTCACCGACGATTACGAACGACTGACTCATAGCGGCGCGTTCGTGTCCGGGGGTAAAGTGGGTTGTTGTTCGGACAACGCTACGGGAACGCCTCCCACACGCCCGCCGGTGAGAGCCGCCCGGTCGCTCCGATCACCGTCGCGCCGAACAACGGAGAACAGGCGGTTGAAGTCCATCCAGTACCGACAACCGGACGTGAAACTTCGACAGAACCTCCGCCACTGGGCCGCGAAACGGGCACTGACGACACCCGTGCTCGGCGGTGTCGTGAACGACAAGCTCGTCGATCTCCACACGCGGATCTTTCTGGAGAAGGCGCCTGAGCGCCGGCGCGAGGAACGCCGCGACCACCTCGACGAGTTCTTCGACGCGACAATGGACACGTACGTCGCCGCCTTGCGGGCGGGCTACCCCGAGGCGGAGGCCCGCGAGATCACCCACCTCCAGGCCAACTTCGACTTCTTCGAGCACGGCTGGGCGGCGATGATGGAGATTCCCGCCGCGGAACTCGACGACCACTACCGCCGGTACGAGTCGTTCTTCCGCGACCACGGGATCACCATCGACGACCCACTTGGGGTGTTCCGCCCCGCCTCGGGGATTGTGGACGCTCCCGCGACCCCCGAGGCGCTCGACGACGGCGTGTTCGAGAACGCCGTCGCCGGCTTCGCCGACGACGTGTACGTCGAAGACGGCGACGGGGAACTCCGTCAGGGGAGTGGCGCCGAACCCGACGATGTGGACGTGTCGCGGGCGCCCGGCGTCGCTAGCGACGCGACCGACGACGCGAGCGCCGACTGATCCACGTTGGTCACCACTTGTTCGGGGTTTCAGCCGACACTCCGGGGAGTCACACGGCGATAGAAGAGCCACCACATCCGGCGAGGAGAGCGTCGTGACCACCCCCTCCGTCTGCTACGCTGTACCACAGTTCAGTTCCAGAAACAGAGAGAGTAGTTTATTTGCGAAGCAGTGTCAGCGGACATCCGTGTCCAGAAGTCACAGTCGTCGCCGGTTTCTCGCAGGGGCATCGACAGCAGCAGTCACAGCGGTCGCCGGTTGCTCGGGGATTTTGAAGTCAGCCGTGTCGAGCATCTTCGAGGACGTGAACGTTATCAACAACACAGACCAGCCCGTCTCTGGGTCGATCACCGTTACAGACCCGAACAACGAGACTGTTCTCGACGAGACGTTCGAACTCACCTCCAGCGACAGGACCGACACTCCGACCCCAGAGACGGGGACGGAGACGGCGTCCGGCGCGGTACGGTACCCGGACGTGTTCACCACGACTGGGAGTTACACTGTCGCGGTCACGCTCGGAGAAGACTCTGCCATCGACGGCGTCAGAGAGGCAGAAGAGACAGTTACGGTCGAAGACACGGACAACACGAACGTGCTCGTCACGCTTGGGGGAACCGAGGAGACCGACGAGTCGATTGGCATCGGTGCAGTCGACACCAGCGACGACACCGACACCGAGACTGGGTGACTCGTTACCACCGGGAGCGTGGGCTGTCTCAGATCACGCCTGTCGGGTTCCGGTGAGTCCAGAGACCGGGCGACTCGGGGAGGCGTGGGTCGTCACCCGCGGGCTGTACTGAACAACTGGTTCGCCGGCGGGCGTCTCGAACCCGTTCGCGTCGAACAGGTCGTTGCGGTAGAGTTCCAGTTCGGCGTCGTACAACGGCCACCGTTCGTGGGAGACGGTCGCGTACCGGAGATCCCCGTTGCTCGTCTCCGCGAAGTACCGCACCCGATCGGTGAGAAACGAGTCCAGCGAGCCGCGCTCGGCGGTGTACGACTCCCCGACCGGCCCGTACTCTGCGGCAAACCCCGCGGCCCGCGCTCCGGGGTGTCGGCGGCGCGAACTGAACCGGACGCCGTCGTCCGTCTCCCGGAAGTCGACGGACGCGAAGTAGTAGGGCAACGAGTGGAGGAGCCGCGCCCCGGCGACGCCCGCCAGTCCGTCCGCGTCGAGACTGTAGAAGTAGACGCCGGCGCCCGGGTCCGTCGGTCCGGGGTCGCCACCCGCCGTGTCGGCCCCGTTGCCGCTCGCGACACCCGCGGCAGCGGCGTCCGACAGCCGCACGTACGTCCGGAGGTTCAGTTCCGGGAGCGGGACGCCGACGCCCTCGGGGAGCCACTCCGGGCGCACGTCGACGTTGGTGAACGGCACGACAGAGAGGTAGGCGTCGCCCTCGTAGGTGTCCGGCTCTAACCCGCCTGGCAGTGTGCGGGCGACGACCGCCGGGTCGACGGGCCAACTCGCAAACAGGACGTGTTCCCAGCCCATGTGGAGCGACAGCATCGTCCGTGTTCGGGCCCGGAGCGGCTAAACCCCCGCGGAGTCGCCGCGGGACGCGGCCCGCAGTGTCCGTCACTCGGATTCAGCGTTTCCCGAGCGCCTCCTCGAACACCCGTTCGGCGCGGTCCCAGCCGTGGTTGCGGTCGACGATCGGGTGGACGTAGTCGGGCGCCAGCTCCTCGCGTTCCCCGTGTGAGAGGGTCGGCCAGTCGATGATCTTCCGCGGCGAAACACCGTCCAGCTCCGGCACGTACTTCGTGACGTAGTCGCCGCTGTCGTCGTACTTCCCCATCTGTGAGACGGGATCGAAGATCCGTACGTCCACGGAGTCCGTCCCGGTGGAGGCGATCCACTGCCAGGAGCCGTAGTTCGAGGCCGGGTCGTGGTCGACCAGCTTCCGCCGGAAGTAGTCGGCCCCGAGCCGCCAGTCGATCAGCAGGTGTTTCGTCAACAGGGAGGCGACCAACTGCCGCGGGCGGTTGTGGATGTACCCCTCTTGTTCCAGTTGGCGCATCCCGGCGTCGACGAACGGGTAGCCCGTCTCGCCGGCGGTCCACGCCTCGAAGTCCGCCTTCGCCTCCGGCCCGGTCCGCCACTCGATCTCGTTGGGGATCGACTTGTAGTTCGTCCGGTCGAGATCCGGCAGGTAGTAGAGGAGGTGGTACATGTGTTCCCGCCACGACAGCTCGTAGCGGTACTTGTCGACGTTGCGTCGTTCGTTGCCGTGGACGGCGTCGTACGTGTCGGAGGCGTCGGCCCACAGCTCCCGGACGCCGATGGCGCCCGCCGAGAGGTACGGTGACATCCGCGAGACGCTCGTCGCCGGGTTCTCGACGGCGGCGGGCATGTTGTCGCGGTTGTCGTTGTACGTGTAGATCCCCTGGTCGAGGAAGTCGTCGAACCGTTCACGGGCGGCCTCGTACCCCGCCTCGGGAAGGTCGATGTCCGCCCCGACGCTCGGAACGCTCGTCTCGTCGTCCAACGGCGCGAACGCGTCCGTCTCCGGGTCGAACGGGGACGGCTTCGCCTGTTGCTCCCAGTCGGAGTGGAACGAGCCGTGGGTCGGGTACCGGCTGTCGAGCCGTTCGGGCGACACCAACACCAGATCCGTCCGGGAGTCGTAGTCGATGTCGGCCGCGGTGAGTGCGTCTCGCACGTCGTCGGCGCGTTCGCGCCGTTCTCGTCGGTAGTGGTCGTTCCAGACGACCCGGTCGGCGCCGACCCCCTCGGCGACGGTCGGCAACACCTCACTGGGGTCGCCCGACCGGACGATCAGGTCACTCCCGAGCGACCGGTAGCGGCGCTTCAGTTCGCGGACACAGTCGAGGAAAAACGCGCGTTGTCGGCGCCCCACGTCGGCGAGGATCTCGCTGTCGACGACGAACACCGGGACGACCGTCCCGTCGCGGGACGCGATACTCAGCCCCTTGTTGTCCGGAATCCGGAGGTCGCGGCGGTGCCAGAATACTTGCACACCCTTTCCAGGGCCGGGAGCTTGTTCACCGCTTCGGTCCCGCGACACCGCGGGTCGTCTGTTGGCGCCGGAGACAGTGTGGCCCCCGCGGGATTCAAGCCAACCCCACCCGTACGACGGCCAATGTCGGGCAACGCCGACCTCGGCGCCTTCGGGGACGACGACGAGGACGCACCGCCGGACGACCGTGTCTGTACGGTCGCGACACAGACGGAGACGTACGACCGGTGTCGCGACGGCTTCTACCCGTGTCCGCGGTCGTACCCGCGGAGCAAGAAGCCGTTCGACTGGATGGCGTTCTACCGCACTGCCCCCACCTCCGCGATCACCCACCTCGCGTCCGTCGAGGCGCGGACGGCCGAGTCTGCCGCCGACGCCCCGCCGGCGTCTGCCGACACGGACACGACGACCGAGGGGCCGGTGCTCGACGAGACGGACTGGGCGGAACTGATCGAGCCGTTCTCCGACGAACAGCAGGTGACGGTGTTCCACCTCGGTGGTCTCCAGCCGCTCTCGGACCCGGTCGTCAACGACGGCAACGGTGTCCGCGGTGCGTGGTACACGACCGTCGCGGAGCTTCGCGCGGCCGAGACGTTGTCTGATCTGGCGGCCGACGCGACACAGACCCCGTGAGCGAGAACGCGACACAGACACCCCGAGGAGGACTGTGTGTCGCCACGCGTGCGGTGTGGACTCACGAGAGCGGGGTTCTAAATCGAACGCGCACCGTGGGAGACCGTCGGCCGTGTGAAAGCCACGGGGCGAATCGCGCCCGGTGACGCACACGCCGTCGCGCTCGCCGCCAACCGTGATGCGACGCGAGTCGTCGCCGCCGCCGACTTCGACCAGCTTCCGGTCGATGTCGAACTCTCACGATCCCGAGACGAGTCCGTCTGATCCCGCTCTGACCACACGACGCTCCGTTGACATTCGTACATCAACCGGCTGTATGCCGAGTTGGACCGTAGACAACTTGTGGATACGGCTTGGCGACAGGGGGGGCCAGTACCACGAGGAAAACGACACAAGCAGTAAATGTTCGCCGCCAGCAGTTGTTGGTGATGGCCCGCCGCCGTGGTGTTCTCGCGCTTCTCGGAGCAGGCAGCATTGCCGGATGTACCGGAGTCCAGTCCCACTCTCGACCGAACGCCGACCGGGTGGCTCCGGAGACGATACCCACAGTAGACACCGGAGAGCCAGCAGTGTGGCCGACAGCGACCGGCGCTGCTGCACGCACCGGACGCGTCGACCGGGAGATACGAAGCAGTCCACAAGCCAAGATTGTCGGTGGCGTCGAAGAGAGGCTTCTGGGTACTGGGTGGGTGATCACAACGGATCAGAGCGTGTTTTGGATGCAAGAAGACGCTAAGCTGGTCCGAAAGACAGACACAGAGTCGTACCGCACGGATACACGCTCGTTCGACCGTGTAACTCGGGTCAGTCCGACTGTCGCTGGGGGACTTCTCGCCGTCCACACGAACGCAGGTGTAGAGTGGCTCGACCCAGCAACACTCGAAACACATGGCGCGGTCCCGACCTCGTTACCACACGTAGGCGTTCTTGCTGATGCCCAGTGTATCTACGTCACTGGGACTGACGCGAGCGTCCACGCGTACGACTCCGGAACCGGGAGCTACAGCTGGGGTGTGGAGGTTGATCGACTCGTCGTTGGGATCGCGAGCGCGGACAGCACCGTTTACGTGACTGACGCAAGCGCCGGAGGGGGGAGCCTGATAGCCGTCGACAGCCGCGACGGGACGGTCGTGTGGCAGTCGCCGGCCGCCGGGGAGACGTACCACAACCCCGTTGTCGGTACGCACCTTTATGTGCCCAACAATGACGGAACGGTGTACGCCCTCGACAAGGAGAGCGGGGACACTGTCTGGACGTATCAGACGGAGACTCGTGGTCTTGTCCCCCCACTCAGCTACTGTGACGGCACGGTCTTCTTGTCGGACACGTTGGCTGGGGAAGTCGTCGCGCTCGACGCCAAAACCGGAACACAGCTGTGGAGAACACCAGTGGAGCCGTCCGAGAAGAGAGGAGACGAACCGACCGGACTGTCATCGCCGGTGAGCACTGCCAAATCCGTGCTTGTCGGTGCGTCTCGCGGTGGTGTCACTGCCTTCGACCGGGACACAGGTGACGTTCGTTGGCAGCTGACAGGTCTCTCGGTCGACTCGAATCTCGCCGTGACCGACGACGCAGTGTACGCGGCTGTGAACAATGGCCTGCTGCGAATAGAAGCCTAACAGACCGGCCGTGATCGACGCCCCCCAGAGTAGACCCCTAACGTCTTGAGTCTCGCACGCCAATCGCAGGTATGTCGAACTGGACCGCAGACGACGTGCCGCAACTCGACGACACGGTCGTGGTGGTGACGGGCGCGAACAGTGGGCTCGGCTTCGAGGCGACGGAGACGTTCGCTCGGAAGGGTGCGACGGTGGTGATGGCCTGTCGGAGCACAGACCGAGCAGAAGACGCCGCCGCGGAGATCCGCGGGTCGGCAGGGAGCAACGGACTCGACGGTACACTCGACGTGCGGGCGTGTGATCTCGCGGATCTCGACTCGGTGGCGTTGTTCGCGGAGTCGACACGGGAGGCGTACCCCGAGATCGACGTGCTCTGCAACAACGCCGGCGTGATGGCGATTCCGCGTCGAGAGACGCAGGACGGCTTCGAGATGCAGTTGGGGGTGAACCACATGGGTCACTTCGCGCTGACCGGCCAGTTGCTGCCGGCGCTCGCGGCCGCCGGCAGTCGGTCCGATCCGGCACGGGTCGTCACCCAGTCGTCGGGGGCCCACGAGACCGGCGAGATGGACTTCGATGATCTCCACTGGGAGGCGTCGTACTCGAAGTGGGCCGCCTACGGCCGGAGCAAGCTGTCGAACCTCCTGTTCGCGTACGAACTCGACCGGCGGCTCGACGACCACGGGCTCCCCGTCGAGAGTGTCGCCTGTCACCCGGGGTACGCCGCGACCAACCTCCAACTCCGGACGGGCGCCGAGAGCAGTCTCCCGTTCGCGGAGTACGGCATGAAGCTGGCGAACAAGCTGTTCGGCCAGAGCGCCGCACAAGGGGCGTTGCCGATGCTGTACGCCGCCGTCGCGGACGTTGCGGGCGGTGACTACGTCGGCCCGGACGGGTTCCAGAACATGCGCGGTTACCCGAGCGTCCAACGGTCGAACAACGCCTCATACGACGAAACAGACGCCGAGCGGCTGTGGGAGCGGTCGGTCGCGGACACCGGCGTCGAGTTCCCCTTCGAGACGGCAACCCCACCGACCCCCTGAGCCGCACCGACACCGTGACGAGGCCTCACCGCCCGGAGAGTCACTCCCCGCGTGAGTCGAGAATCCGTTGGAGTGCGCCGGCGAACACCGTCACCGCGGCGGTCGCCACCAACAACGTGAGCGTGGGGAAGACGACCCGCCACCAGTGCAACGGGAACGCGGGGGGTTCGGCACCGGTCGTCTCCCCCCACGACTGGTGGCCCGACGGCAGCGACAGGACCGGCGAGACGCGCCCGCCGAACTGGAGAAACGCGAGTCCCTCCGACGGTGACGACACGGACGCGCGGCTGGGTGCTGATCTACGATTCCAAGTTGGAGCTGTGGTACACCCAGAGCCTGCTCCGGATCGCCGGCGGGCTCGTCGCGCTCGCGTTGGTCGCCGTCGCCGGCACGCTCGGGGTGGCGGTGCTCCGGTCGGTGTTCGACCCGCGGCTAGATCGGTGAGCCCACGGCCCGAGCGACCACGGGAGCCGCCGAACGGAGTGGGTCGTGAGGTGGAACTACTGCCCGCCCGTCCACTCCAACACGGTTGCACTCCACGTGTAGCCGGTGCCGGCCGCGAGGAACAACACCACGTCACCCGGGTCGACCAGTCCCTCGTCGAGCCCGGCCTCAACCGCGAGCGCCTGGTCGACACTCTGGACGTGGCCAAACTCGTCGAGATAGTGGTGGCCGTCGCCGACGCCTAACTCCCCGACGAGGTAGTCGTGAAACGAGCGTTTCATGTGGGTCAGGGCGACGAAATCCAGGTCGTCGCGGCTGTAGCCGGAGTCGGCCAGTGCGTCGTCCGCGACGGAGAGGAACGCCGGCGCGCTCACGTCCGCGAGCCGTTGTTTCATCCCGTCGGGGTCGGGCACGTCCAACGTGTGGAGCCCCTCCCGGACCGTCTCCTCGCTGGGCGGGCGCACGGAGCCGCCGGCGGGCATCACCACGTCCTCGGAGAAACTGCCGTCCGT
>JAHENP010000230.1 GCA_018609965.1 Haloferacaceae archaeon | reverse complement strand
GCCTACCAGACACGCGACATCGCGACCGCGATGGAGGCAGACTCCGGCGTCGAGACGACGACACTCCGCGTCGACGGCGGCGCGGTGAAAAACGACTTCCTGTGTGGCCTCCAGGCGGACGTGATCCAGACGGAGATCGCCCGGCCGGAGGTCGACGAGACGACCGCGCTCGGCTCGGCGTACGCCGCCGGGCTGGCGGTCGACTACTGGGAGGATCTGGACTCGCTGCGGTCGAACTGGCAGATCGACGAGACGTTCGAGCCGGAGATGGACACCGCACAGGCCGACAAGATGTACAGCCGGTGGGACGACGCCGTCGAGCGCTCCCTCGACTGGGCACAGGAGGAGTGACCGATGTTCGAGCTACTCCTCCAGATTCCGGTGATCGGGCTGTCGCCGGTCGATCTGGCCCTGTTGTTGCTCGCCGCCTTCGCGGGCGGAGCGTTCGGAGCCGCCATCGGCGCGCTCCCGGCGTTCTGTTTCACCGGCTTCGCGGTCATCGCCGGCGAGGCGGTGGCAATCGCGGGCGTCGAGATCGAGGCGGCCGGGATCGGCGTTTACGGCGCCGGACTGACCGGTGGCGTGGCGTTCGGTGCGGTGTTCGGTCCACACATCGCGTTCGCGGGTGGTGCCGCAGCGGCGGCGTACGCGGCCAAACAGGACGGTGTGATGCCCGAGCCGGGCGAGGGTGACTACCACCCGGCGAAGGACATCGCCTACGCGCTGGGCACCCGTCCGGACGTGCTCGCCGTCGGCGGCCTGTTCGGGATCATCGGCGCACTCGGCCGGCAGTTGTCCGGTGGGCTGGCGCTCCCGTGGGACCCGATCGCGATCATGGTCGTCGTCTCGGCGGCACTCCACCGCGTCGCGTTCGGCTACCCGCTGATCGGCGGCGGCGACCGGAGTCTCCTCGACATGACGCCGTTCGAGAAAGGTGAGATGCGGACGACCCCGAGCGGCGGCAGCAGCAGCGGTGACGCCGCGACGGACGGCGGGATGGCGGAGTCGAAGCGGCTCGCGGTCGAACCGTGGCTCCCCCACCAGTACGAGTGGGCGAACGTCACGATGATCGGGCTGGTCGCCGGCCTCGTTGGCGGGTTCCTCGCCATCGAGACCGGGAGCGCGTTCCTCGGGTTCGGTATCTCGGCGGCGAGTCTGACGTTCCTCAACCTGGGCGTCGAGAAGATCCCGGTCACCCACCACATGACGCTCCCGGCGAGCACCGCCGCACTCGCCGTCTTCGGCGGCGTGCCGACCGGCACGGAGGCGCTCGTCGCGGTGTTGGTCGCCGGCGCGTTCGGCGCGTTCGGTGCGCTCGTCGGTGAAGTCGTCCAACGGGTGTTCTACGCACACTCGGACACACACTTCGATCCGCCAGCAGCGGCAATCGTTGTCGCGACGCTCGTCGTCGTCGTCCTCGGCATTGCCGGCGTCTTCGCCGGCACGTCGTGGGTGCCGGCGCTGGGCATGGCGTGAGCGGTTCGCCGGATAGAAGTGTTCCCGGCGTTCTCTTTCGAATAGTAAACGGCCGCAGACGCCGAACAGTCACACCCAACGAGACGATCCCGAAACACTGAACGCCGACGGACACCCGACACGTGCGACAGGACGGAACCCGACGAAGACGACAGCACACGACGAGCCGAGACAGACAGGGACTACAGATGGACATCGAGACACGCGTGAGACGCCGCCGAACCGGCGGCGACGAGAGGGGGTTGATCGACCTGGAGGCGTTTTCGCCGGTCGCACACGTACCGGAGCCGAGCAGTCGCGGGCCAACGTTGGAACGGCTGTTGGACCACCTCGACCCGGCGCTCGACGGGCGGCTCCCGCCGAACGCGTACGTCCACGGCCCGTTCGGCGCCGGCAAGACCGCGGTGGTGCAGGCGTTGTTCGACCACCTGGGGAGCCTCTCGACTGAACAGGGTGGTGCGTTCCACACGACGACCCGGGCGTCGACCGCGCCTGTGCCGTCGTTCGTGACGGTCGACGCCCGGACCGCCGACAGCGAGTTCGGCTTCTATCAGGCCGTGCTCGACGGGTTCGTCTCCGACGCCGTCCCGGAACACGGTGTGGGGACGAGCGAACTCCGGGAACGGGTTCACGACCAACTGTCGGCGGCGACCGTCGGGGTCGTGGTCGCGGTCGACCACGTCGGTGAACCCGGGAGCCTCTCTGCGGACCGACTGGTGGAACTGTTCGCCAGTCTCCCGAGCACGGTGGCGTGGCTCGCGGTCGGCCGTGACCCGCCGGCAGAGGTGTCGCTGACGGAGTACACCGCCCGGTCGATCCGGATCGACCGCTACGGCCGGCAAGCGCTCGTGGACGTGTTGACGACCCGGGCCGACGACGGCACCGCACGGCGGGTGTTGGCGTACGACCACGCCCGCCGGATCGCGGAGTGGGCCGACGGCAACGCACACCACGCGCTCTCGGCGGCGTTCGTCGCCGCCGACCGCGCCCGGGCGGACGACCGACCGGCCGTCTCGGAGGCGGACGTGACCGCCGCGATCCGCGCGGTGCCGCGCCAGTCCGTCTCGTTGGGGCGGGTGCTTGCGTTGCCGGAGAACAAACGCCGAGTGCTCGCGAGCGTGGCGGCACTCGACCCAGAGGAACGAACGTCGGTGAGTGCGACGACGGAGGCGGTCGTCGCCGACCCGACGGTGGAGCTGTCGGCTTCGACCGTCCGTCGGTTCCTCTACGAACTCGCCGAGGTCGGTGTGCTCGAACGGGTCCAGATGGAGACGACCGGGAAGGGCCGCCCGCCCAGCCGTGTCGAGGTCCGGTTCCCGGTGACGGTGTTCCGCCGGCTCACCGACCGACAGTAGGCTGTCGGGCGTGTCGCTCCCCCGCCCGACACCGACCCGCCGACTACCCCGTGTTCTTCATCCCCGAGGCGATCCCGGTGACGGTGAGCCGCAGGGCGCGTTCCTCCACGTCGGTGAGGTGTGATCGGTCGAGCAGGTCGACCTGGAGCATACTCAGCGGGTCGACGTACGGGTTCCGGCGGTCCAGCGTCTCCCGGAACCACTCCCTGTCGAGGGGGTCCTCGCGGCCGGTGACGACACCGACCAGTTCGCGGGCGCGGTCGTACTCCGCGCGGATCTCCGGGAAGAACCGACTCCGGAGGTGGTCGGGCGCGAGATCGGCGTACTCCGCCGCGATCTCCATCTCGACCCGCGCCAACGAGACGGCGACGTTGTCGATGGTCGTCTCGAAGAACGGCCACTCGTCGTACATCGCTCGGACCGTCGCCCGGCGGGCGTCCGTGTCGACGCTCTCGTCGTCGGGCGCGAGGTAGGCGTCGATCCCGGCCGCGACGGAGAACCACCCCGGGATGATCGCCCGCGACTGCGTCCAGGAGAACACCCACGGGATCGCGCGCAGATCCTCGACGGTCCGTTCGCCCGTCCGGGAGGCTGGCCGCGACCCGAGGTTCAGCTCCTCGATCACGCCGATGGGTGTGACCGTTTCGAAGAACTCGACGAACCCCTCCGTTTCGAGGAACGAGCGGTAGCGTTCGCGGGCGGCCTCGGCCATCGTCGTCATCGCCGAGCGCCACTCCGTGCCGACGGTCGGGGTCGCGTCCTGCATTGCGTTGAGCCGCGCCCGGATCTGGCCGTCCACCATCAGCCCCAACTCCCGGCGGGCCACCTCCGGGGTGGCGAACTTCTCCGCGATCGCCTCCCCCTGTTCGGTGAACTTCACCTGCCCGGTCGCCGTCTCCGGCGGGAGCGCGAGTAAGGCGTCGTTCATCGGGCCGCCACCGCGGGACAACGACCCGCCGCGGCCGTGGAACAACCGTAGCTCCACGTCGTAGTCGTCGGCGACGTTCGCCAGCCGACGGGCGTTGCGGTGGAGATACCAGGAGGCCGCCAACGGCCCGTTCTCCTTGTTGGAGTCCGAGTAGCCGAGCATCACCTCCTGTGTGTCACCGCGCGCTTCGAGCGCGGCGCCGTACGCCTCGTTCTCGAACAAGGTGCCGAGAATCTCCCGGGCGTTCGACAACGCCGAGGCGGTCTCCAACAACGGCACCACGTCCACCCCGCAGTGGGTGGGCAGTGAGACGACGCCCGCGGCGTCCGCCAGGAACAACACCTCCAACACGTGTGACACCTCCTCGGTCATCGAGATGCAGTAGGCGTCAATCGCCTCGACGCCGTACTCCGCCTGCCAGTCGGCAAAGGCGTCAAACCGACGAGCAACCCGCGCGGCCGTCTCCGAGAGCGTATCGTCGTCGGCCGCCAACGAGATCGGGCTCCCGTCGTCGACGACGGCGGCCGTGAGGAACTCGACGCGTTCAGACTCCGACATGGCGGCGTAGTCCGTGTCCGCTCGCGCGAGCAGTTCCGTCACCGCCTTCGTGTGGTTCTCGCGGTGGTCACGGAGGTCCAACGGCGCGAGCACGAACCCGAACGTCTCGATCCGGCGGACGAGCGGCGCCGCCGCCTCGCGCGCGACGGCGTCTAACCCGTTCGCCCGGAGATCCGCAACCAGGCTCTCGACGGCCGACTGGAACGCGTCGGCGTCGTCGTACCCGCCCGGCCGGGGGTCGTCGACGCGCGCGACCCGTTCACGCACCACGGCGACGAACGACCGGTGTGGCTCGTCGGGGTACGCCTCGCGTGCCCGCTCGGCGACGGTCGGCAACGCCTCGCGGTGCGTCTCACGGACCGACGCGAACGCCTCGGTGTGTTCGATCCGCGCGCCGTCGCCGCTGACGGCGGCCGCCAACGACTCCAGCTCCTCGTCGTAGCGGTCGAGGACGGCCTCGCGTTGTCGTTCCAACGTCTCGCTGGTCGTGTCGACGGTGACGTACGGGTTGCCGTCGCGGTCAGATCCGGCCCACGACCGGAACGACAACACGGACGGCACCGACACGTCGACCCCCTCGTCGAGGAGTTCATCCGAGAGATCGCCGTACACCTCCGGCAACACGTCGTACAACGGCCCCTCCAGATACCACCGCACGTTGCGCGCCTCGTCGTCCGGGGTCGGCCGCCGTTGTCGGATCTGCCGGGTCGACCAGAGGCTCTCGATCACACCCTCCAGTTCGGCCCAGACGGCCGCCTCCTCGTTGTCGGTGTGTCGCCCCTCGTCGAGTTCGCGGATCGCGTCTGCGACCCGGCGGAGCTTCGCTTTCACGGTCTTCCGGCGCGCCTCCGTCGGGTGGGCGGTGAACGTCGGGACGACGGACACGTCCGCGAGCGCCTGCTGTGCCACCTCGGGGTCGGCGTCGGCCAACGCCTCGCTCGCGGCACCCAACCCGTCGGGGAGTTCGTCCGTCGCGCGACCCGTCCGGACGGTGCGGACGCGTTGGCGTTCCTCCGCGAGATTCACCAACTCGAAGTACGTTCCGAACGCCCGCGCGACGGTGCGGGTCGTCTCCGGGTCGAGCCCGGAGAGCCGTCGTCGCAACGGCTCCCACCCGTCTCGCTCCCCGTTCCGGCGGTCGATCGCGTCCGACCGCAACCCTTCGACGGCCTCGAACGCCTCCCGCGAGACCTGTCGCTCGACGACGTCGTCCAACAACGCCGCGAGTTCGCGTACGTCGTCTCTGATCGACCGTTCACTGTGTGACACGTGCTGGCACCTTGTCGCCCCACGGCCGATTCGGACAAAAAGCTTCCTTCGGGTCGGCGCTCTCGGAGCCTGTAGAGGCAGTTTCGGAAGGGTGTACCTCGTTCTCGCTGGCGTGTCGGCTACCCGAACGCCCCGAGACTCGACTGTAGTTCCCGGTCGTCGTCGCCGTCGGTCGACAGTTCGTACCCCACCAGATCCCGGAGATCGACGGCGTAGGTCGTTCCCGCACGCTCGACGACGGCCACCCGGCCCTGCACGCCACGGACCGTCCCGCTGGCGAGCGTCTCCGCGACCGGGCGGCTGTCGAGCCCCAACCCGTAGTCGAACTCGAACGTCGCCAGCGGGTCGAACCCCGCGAGGAGCCCCTCCCAGGCGGTCTCGTCGACCGTCTCGCCGAGTCCGGCGACCTTCGTCGGGACGCGCACCCGGTCGGGAATCTCGTCGGCGAGCCCGGACTCAATCTCGCGGGCGATGCGGCCGTTCCCGACAGTTTGGATGTGAGCGGCGCGGTCGGCCCCCTGTTCGCGGAGGCGGGTCTCCAACCGGTAGTGTCTGGTCACGCCCACCTTGAACTGGTCGGGCGCGAACGCCGCGAGGTAGATCGCGTGGTCGTCGAAACAGTCCATCTCGTCTTTCAGACACGTCCCGGTACACCGCGCACACACCCACGT
>JAHENP010000229.1 GCA_018609965.1 Haloferacaceae archaeon | reverse complement strand
TGTTCGTCGGTGCGGTCGTCGGCGCGGTGTTGGGCGACACGCTCGAAGAGTGGACCGTCACGAGCTGACGAGCGCTCCCGGTAGAGGGAAACCACTGCGGGCTCGCAACACAGACGATGTCCGACCACACCGGCACGGACTGCGTCCGGCTCACCCGCGAGTCAGACACCGGAATCGCACGCCTCACGCTGACGGACCCGGACCGCCGCAACACCCTGTCGGCAGAGCTTGCCGACGGCGTGATCGCCGCGCTCGATCACCTGGACGGGACCGACACCAGGTGTGTCGTCGTCAGCGGCGAGGGGCCGACGTTCTCTGCGGGCGGCGACATCGAGGCGATGGTGGAACGCGCCGAGACAGAGACGCCGCTCGACGACACCGTTCGACACGTGATCGAGAACACCGGTCGGTGCGTCAGACGGCTGTACGAGTGTTCGTTCCCGACGGTGGCGACGGTGACGGGGGCGGCGTTCGGCGCGGGCGCGAACCTCGCAATTGCCTGTGACGTACTCCTGTTCCACGAGGCCGCCGAGATCGGGTTCGGCTTCCGGAACGTCGGCTTGTCCGTCGACTCCGGCACCTCGCATCTCCTCCCGCGGCTGGTCGGCGACAACGTCGCCGCCGAGTTGGTGTACACGGGTGAGATGGTCGACGCCGAGCGCGCCCGGGAGTTGGGAATCGCGAACCACGTGTTCGACGACGAGACGTTCATCGAGGAGACGGAGGCGCTGATCGAGCAGATCGCCTCGGGGCCGTCAGTGGCGTTGCGCACCTCGAAACGACTCCTGCGGGCCGACCACGCCTCACTCCGGGAGGCGATCCACCACGAGGCGGGCGCGCAGGCGGCGGTGTTCGACACCGAAGACCACGCCGAGGGGGTGTCGGCGTTCGTCGAGAAACGCGATCCGGAGTTCGACGGGACCTGATCAGGCCGGCTCGAAGACGTGCCGCACCACGTCGCTGTCGTCGTCCCACTCGAAGTTGCCGCCGTGGACCATCTCCATCCGGCGTTTGTACGCGTCCAGATCCTCCGACCCCTCGGCACGGGCGTCCTCGTCGGTGAGATCACCCAGCGTGCGGTGGGTCACGTCAACGACCGCGAACGTCTCGCCGTCGATCTCGAAGGTGTCACCCTCCTCGGCGTACGCCTGCCCGCGGTGCATCTGGGTCACCTCGCCGTTGGCGACCATCTGTTGGACACGGTCGTTCGGCAGTACCTCGCCGGCGTCAATCTCGGACATGGTTCTGTTTGGACGGCCAGCCACGAAACTGTGTCGTCCCGTCGCGGGGCGGAGCGACGCCCGCGCGGCGGCGATAACAACCTTTTCGGGGCGACCCCCCCACCCACCGACTGTGACAGACTACACCGTAGAGTTCGTCGGGACCGGCGAGGAGATCACGGTCTCGGACACGGAGACGATCCTCGCGGCCTGTCTCGACGAGGGGATCGCCCAGGAGTACTCCTGTCGGGTCGGGATGTGTCTGGCCTGTTCCGCCGAGATTCTGGAAGGCGAGGTGAACCAACAGGTCGCCGTCGCCCGCGCGCTCACCGAGGAGGAGGCCGAGCAGTACGCGCTGACGTGTATGGCGCGGCCCGCCTCGGACCTGAAACTCGACCGCGGGAACTACCCGCCGAGCCTGGAAGGCGAGGGGAGTCTCGACGGCGGCGAGGCGGCGGCCGACGACTAATCGAGTCTGCGATCCGGCCACGCCGGAGACAGCCCCGCCACGCCGAAAGCGGTTCCCCCGACGCCCCACCAGCCTCGGGTATGGACGCCGAGACGTTCCTGGCGGAGCTGGAGTCCGACCGCCAGACGCAGTTGCGCCGTCTCGACTCTGAGAGCCTGTTGCTCGCGCTGACTGACGGGGAGCCGACACCGGCGACCGTGTTGCGCGCCGCCGCCGACAGCGAACACGCCGCCCACGTCACCTTCCGGGAGTGGGCGGCGACCGCCGACCAGTCCGCCTCGGCGACCGCCGAACTCGATACGCAGGCGTTGTTCGCGTGGACGGCCGACCGGGAGGCGGACCACCGCGAGCGTGTGTGTGACGCGTTCGACGCCACACACGACCCCGTCGACGGCGGGACACTCCACACATACCTCCGCGAGCGAGAGCGCCCGGTCGAACGGGTCGCCGCCGGGTTGGTCGCGCGGCCGCTCGTCAGCGAGCGTACCCACAGTCGGATGATCGCCTTCTTTGCCGACGAGACGGTCGACAGAGCCGACAGGCGCGCAGAACTGTTCCGCGCGCTCCGGCAGGAGACGGCCGAGGAGTTACAGCGTGGGCTCGACGCACTCGACGCGCTCTGTGCCACGCCGGACGACTGGGAACGTGCGCGGATGGTCGCCGGCTACACCGTGCAGGTGGCCTACGACGACTACGCCGACACGCTCGCGGGGTTGGGGGAGTCTCCGCCGAAGAGGTGAGTCGACGCCGAGTCGGTCGGCCGGTGCCGAGCGGGTCGACACCCGGCGAGCCAGCGCCGAGTGAGTCGGCACCCGGCGAGCCGGCGCTGGGGCCGGGTTGTCACTGCCCGAATCGGCGTTGGCGGCGTTCGAACTCCAACAGTGCCCGGAGGTAGTCGCGGCGGCGGAAGTCACGCCAGTTCACGTCCGTGAAGTAGAGTTCCGAGTAGACGGACTGCCAGATCATGAAATCCGAGAGCCGTTCGGCGCCAGTCTTGACGACCAGATCGGGTTCCTCGGGGAACACGAGGCGGTCCTCCACGTCGGCGGCAGCGATCTCGTCGGGGTCGAGCTGTCCGTCGGCGACGCTGTCGGCAATCTCGCGGACGGCGGCCGCAAACTCCCGTTTCCCGCCGAGACCGATGTTCACCTGGATCGGCGTGTCGGCCGGCTCCGTGTCGCCGGGCGCGTGGACGGTCAGTCGTCGAGGGGCGTCGAGCCCGCGGAGTTCCCGTGCCAGCGTCTCGACGACCGCCTCGTCGAGAACGGACACGGAGACGGTGACGCGCTCGGTGCCGTAGTCGAACGCCCAGTCGAACACGTCCGTCAGCGTGTCGTAGGCCCCTTGTTCCAACAGATCACGCTCCGTCAGAACGACCGCGACGTGTGCCGGCGGCTCCCCGTTGGTCAGTCGGTGACGGACGGCGAGGTAGCTGTCGTACAGCCCCACGACGCCGTCTCCGTCGCCCCGTCTGAAAAACCCTCCCGGTCGGTCGCGCCGGCGACGCCGCTCCGTAGGTTTATCACTGCAGGCGGCTAACCACCAGTAAATGTCGTCTATCGAACTCACGTCGAGCCAGCGCGACATCCTCTCTGCGTTGGTCGACCTCCACCGGGAGCGGGAGGACGCGGTGAAAGGCGAGGCGATTGCGGAGGCGGTCGACCGCAACGCCGGCACGATCCGCAACCAGATGCAGAGCCTGAAGGCGCTCCAGTTGGTTGAGGGGGTACCGGGGCCGAAAGGTGGCTACCGCCCGACGACGCGGGCCTTCGAGGCGTTGGACATCCAACGGATGGACGAACCGGCCGAGACACCCCTCAGGCTGGAGGGTGACGACCAGGCCGAACTGAACGTCCAGGAGATCAACCTCACGTCTGTCCACCACCCGGAGCTGTGTCGTGCCGAGGTGCGCGTCCAGGGGTCGATCAGACACGTCAGCGACGGGGACAGCGTCACCGTCGGCCCGACGCCGTTGTCGAAGCTCGTCATCGACGGCACCGTCGACGGGAAAGAAGAGCCCGCGAACACGCTCGTGTTGAAGATCGACGAGATGCGTGCGCCCGCAGAGGAGCCGGCCCACTGAGTCGGCACGGAGACGTGTCGCAGCCCGGCGGGCGATCAGGTTCGGTCGTCGAGGAAGTCCGTCGAGAAGGCCAGATACGCCAACACGGAACAAAAGAGGATGGGCGGGAGGATCATGAACCCCCACAACGGGTTGATCCCCCACCACAGCAGTAACAACACGTCCGCGAGCCCCAAGGCGAGAAACGGGGAGACGTACAGCGCCGCTCGCCGGCGGTTGTCCCGGTCGGCCCCGACATCCGGATCGAGATTCGGTCTGTCCTCGACGCCCGCCTCGTCACTCATCGCGTGAAATTGTTGCTCCGCGGGCAAAAACCGTCTGTTCGACCTGCGTGTCACGCGAGGCGCTCGGTTGCCGCTCGTCACGCGACGGCGTCGTCGTCGAACCGGGTGAGGAGTCGGACGACACCGAAGATGCCGACGACCAACAGCCCCGCGAAGCCGACGCCGTACGCCGCGAGCGACAGCCCGCTCACGGGGAGTGTGACGACACTCGCGAGTGTCGCGTTGTCGACCGGGCTGTTCGCCCCGAGCGTGTACCCCGCGATACCGGCGAACCCCACCACGGTCGCCGCGGCGCCGTAGAGATACGGGCGACCGTCACCGCCGGGCTCGACCGCGGCGGGTGACTCCGGCGGGTGGTCCGTCTCGTCTGTCACAGTTACACTGGGGGCCGCGCGGCTTTTGCTCTGTCGGAGTCGGTCGCCGCCCGGATCGTCTCGGTGTGTTTTTCTCGGCGCCGGGGGAAGGGAGCGTATGGACGGAGACGCGAGCGCGCTCGTCGAGCGCGCGGAGACGGCGTTCGAGTCGGCACACGTCCCCTACTCGGAGTACCCGGTCGGGGCGGCGTTGGAGACGGCCAGCGGCGAGGTGTTCGTCGGCTGCAACGTCGAGAACGCCAACTACTCCAATTCGCTGCACGCCGAGGAGGTCGCCGTCGGCGAGGCGGTCAAACGGGGCCACACGGAGTTCACGCGGCTGGCGGTCGCCTCCGCCGCCCGCGACGGGGTCACCCCCTGCGGGATGTGCCGCCAGACGCTCGCCGAGTTCGCAGACGAGTCGTTGCCGGTGTTCTGTCTCGACGGCGAGGAGATCGTCGAGTACACGCTCGGCAAACTGCTCCCCGCGGCGATCAGCGAGGAGACACTCTCCGACAGCGAAGCGGCGAGCGACGAGACGTAGTCGGTGCGACGGGCGACGAGAGGGAGCCGGGAATCGACTACAGTTCTTCGGCGGCGAACCGGTGGACGACCGCCCC
>JAHENP010000228.1 GCA_018609965.1 Haloferacaceae archaeon | reverse complement strand
GAGGACGAACGGGCGTGGCGGGGATCGAACCCGCGATCTAGCGGTTAGGAACCGCTCGCCGTGTCCACTTGGCCACACGCCCACCGGACACTACGAGGGCACCTCGGCGGGACAAAGGAGCGGGGGTGTTTAGTTGTTGTTCGTCTCGCTGTTCATCTCCGTGTCGACGAACTCCGTGTCGCTGTCGTCGTCTTCACCCTGCATCTCGTCGAGTTCGTCTTCGATCTGCTCGCGGCCCTTCCTGAACTCGCCCATCGCCTGCCCGGTCGACCGGGCGAGCTTGGGGATCTTGTTCGCGCCGAACAACAGGACGAGCACGAGCAGGATGACGATCATCTCCGGCCCGCCCGGGATTGCCCCGAAGAGTGGTGCTGTGGGAAGCATCGCTACCTCCCGATAACCCGGAGTGTAATATAGGCCTTTTGCTCAGTCGAACTGCACGTCCGCGGCGTCGGCCACCGCGCCGGCGAGCACGCGCGTCGCGGCCGCACAGTCGTCCCAGTCGGTCCACTCCAACGGGTTGTGGCTGATCCCGTCGCGTGACGGCGCGAACAGGAGTGCCGCGTCCGTTGCGTCGGCGACGTGCATCGTGTCGTGTGCGGCCCCCGAAGGGAGATCCAACGTCTCCACGCCGGCCTGCGCGCCAGCGTCGTGGACTGCCCGCCGGAGCTGGTCGCTCATCGGCGTCGGGTCGAGATCGAACGGGCGTTGCAGCGTCGTCTGGACGCCCCGTTCGCGTTCGAGCCGGGCGAGTGTCTCCCGAACCCTGTCGACGATCCGGTCCATCGACGCCCGCCGCACGTCTCGCACGTCGATCCCTGCTGTCACCGCGCCGGGCACCACGTTCGTCGCGTTCGGCGACGCGTTCAACGAGCCGACGGTGCCGACCGCAGAGGTGCTGTCCGTCGCGACCACCTCCTTGGCGGCCCGCTCGACCGCCAACACCAGCTCCGAGGCGGCCGCCAACGCGTCCGTCCGGTCGTCCATCCCGGTCGCGCCAGCGTGGTTCGGCTCCCCCTCGATGTGTGCCTCACAGTGGGTGATCCCCGTGATCGTCGTCACCACGCCCACCGGCACCGCGGCAGATTCGAGAACGGTGTCCTGTTCGACGTGGAGTTCGAACCACGCTGTCCACCCCTTGGGGTCGAGTAGCCCCTCGCCGCGGAAGCCGGTGTCTGTCAGCGCCTCGTCGAGTGTGACACCGTCCGCGTCGGTCAGTTCCAACGCCTCCTCGACGCCCCGGCGGCCGGTCGCGACAGACGACCCGAGCAACCCGTCGGCGAACCGGCCACCCTCCTCTTCGGTGAAGGAGACGACCGTGATCGGTCGCGCCGGGCGCGCGCCGGCGTCCTGGAGCGTCCGGACGACCTCCAGGCCGGCGTACACACCCAACGGCCCGTCGAAGATCCCACCCTCCGGAACGGAGTCGAGGTGGCTCCCGACCGCGACCGGATCGGTCTCCGGGTCCGCCGACGACGGACACCACGTGCCGGCGACGTTGCCGACCGCGTCGATCTCGACGGTCAGATCTGCCGCGCGGAGCTGTTCGACCAGATACTCGCGTGCCCGGCGGTTCGCGTCCGTGCCACACCGGACGGTCCGGGCGTGGCCCCGCTCGACCGGGACGGCGCCGAACTCACCGGTGCGTTCGATGTCCGCCCGGAGCCGTTCGGTGTCGACGGTGAGGGTCACACTGCCGTGTCGCGGCGGCAGTCGTTTGGCCGTTGTGGCTCCGGCACACGAGACTCGCGTTCAGAGCGTCGTGACTCACTCGACCCGACGAAGAAACGTCGCCAGTTCGGCAAGGGCGGCGTCGTACCGGTCTCGGAACACACAGTGGCCAGCACCGGGAACGTGGACGAGACGGCCGTCGGCCAGCGTGTCAGCGACAGCGAGATCCCTCACCCGGGTTGGCGGCTCGGCGTCTGCTTTCACAACCAGTGTCGGCGCTCGAATCTCCCCGAACGCCTCCGTGAGTGGCGGAAAGCCGTGCCGGACGATCTCTGCGACGACGGGTGAACACTCCTGATCGGCGACCGCGAGTCGGCGTGCGAGATCCGGATCACGGTCGTCGTACTCCGCGACGAGTTCGTCGGTGGACTGTTCTGCGTCTGTCTCGACACGCTCGCGGACAGCCGTCGCTCGTTCCGCTGGTCCCATCGCCGGGTCTCCGTGCATCCCGGCCGGATCTTCGAGTACGACACCAGACGGACGCGCCGGATGCCACGCGGCGGCCCAGGCGACGGTCGAGGCACCCATCGAGTGCCCGAGGAGAACGGGGTCTGTCAGCGACAACGCGTCCAACAGCCCGACGAGATCGGCGACCCGGTCGTCGACTCCGTACCCCGTCGCTGGCGCTGCCGACCGCCCGTGCCCACGAGCGTCGTACGTCACCACGGTGTAGTCGGCCGCTAGATCTGCAACGAGCGGTGCCCAACACCGTCCTGTGTCGAACAGTCCGTGTGCGAGCACCACTGGTGGCCCCTCGCCGGTCCGGTAGTACCGGAGTTCGACGCCGTTCGCGTCGACTGTGTCGGTCGTCCACCCGTCGGGGAGGTTCACACTGTGAGGGTGGTCACCATCGTGGTAAGATCACCGGTCGGGATGCACGCCACAGAACACGCAGTCTCTCAGGGTGCCGGCGGATCACCGCCGTACGCGTCGTGGTCGCCGTAGAAGTTCAGCATCCCGAACTTGAGCTTCTCGGGGGCGACATCGACGATCTCGGACGCCTCCTCGGGCGGGAACGTCCCCCGGACGGAGTAGTCGCCCATGTCGGCGGTCGTGTACCGTTCGTCCAACAGGAGCCGGACGCCGTAGTCCTCGGGCGACCGGATCACCCGCCCGAGCGCCTGCCGTGTCTTCCGGATCGTCGGAATCTCGACGGCGTACTCCCAGCCGGCGTCGCCCGCGCGTTCCGCGAACGCCCGGTCGTAGGCGTCCTGCACCGCCTCCGTCCGCTCGGAGAGGTGTGGGTACGGGACGCCGACGACCGCGACCGTCCGGGCGGCGTCGCCGTCGAAGCTCACCCCCTCCGCGAGCGTCCCCCACAGCGAGGTAAAAAGCGTCGCGTCGTCGGCGTCGACGAACTCCTGGCGGAGCTCCTCGGCCCGTACCCCCGGCTCGTCGAGCAGCCGTCGTGTGTCCGTCCCCGCCAGCAGTTCGTGGTAACGTTCCGCCTCGGCGTACGACGGGAAAAACAGGAGGCTGTTGCCGGGCGTCGCCCGCACCGCGTCCGCGAGTGTGCCGGCGACCGTCTCCTGTGTCGCGGGGTCGTCGCGTTCGGAGGCGAACAGTGCGGGTGTGCCGACCGCGTACGTCCGGCGGTTCTGTTCGGGGTAGGCGAGTTCGTACGCCATCGTCGCCGGCGCCTCCAACCCCAACACGTCCTCGGTCACGTCGAACGGGCGCAGCGTCGCGGACATCAACACGGAGGCGTACACCTCCGAGAACAGCTCCCCGGTCACCTGTCGCGGGATGCAGGTGTACAGCTCCGCTCGCCCGTACACCTCGTCGGTGGCTCCGTCTCGCCGGACGGCGATCATCGGATGCTGGCCGAGTTCGCCGCTGTCGTCCATCCAGTCGGCGACGAACCCCGCCGCCTGGAGCACGTGACACTCCCGGCGCGTGGGGGTGTCCCCGTTCTGGTACGCCTCCTCGTAGCGCTCGTCGAGCCGTTTGCCGAGCTGGAGCGCGAGATCACACTCCGCGCGGATGCCCCGCCCCTCGTAGCGGTCGAGAAACGCGAGCGTGAGATCGTCCCGGCGGTCGTCGTTCGCGACCGGCACGTCCGTCCAGTTGTCGTCGATCTGTTCCCGTTTCCCGAAGCCGAGCCCGTCGTCGTACGTCTCCCGGACTGCGTCGGCGAACGCCGACAACACGTTCCGGGCGGGGTCCGCCCGCGAGTCGTCCGTCTCGTCGAGTTCCTCGATTGCCGCGTCGAGGGTGTTCTCCGTCAGCGTCCGGGTGGCGTGGTCGCGCGCGGTGTCGGCGACGTTGTGCGCCTCGTCGAACACCGTCACCACCTGTTCTGGGTCGCGGTCAAGCCACCGGAAGAACTGCTCGCGGATCGTCGGGTCCAACAGGTGGTGGTAGTTGCAGACCACCAACTCGACTTCCTCCATCCCCTCTTTCAGCAGTTCGTACCCACAGAAGCCCGCCCGGCCGGCGCGGGTGTAGATCTCGTCGGGCGTTCGCACGTCGTCGAACAGCCACGAGAAGAACTCGTCGGTGTCGCCGACGAGATTCTGGCGGTAGTAGTCACAGACGTTCGCGCTCTCCTCGTCGATCTGGTCGTCGAGATCGTCCAACTCCTCTGTCACCGCCTGGTACGCCTCGGCGGCCTCGTCGTCACCCTCCCGCATCCGGTCTTGCAGCGCTCGCGCGCGCGACTCCAACTGGTCGCGGTCCTGTCTGTCCTCGACGAGCGCGCGGGTGGTGTCCCGGAGCGCCTGACACTCCTGGTAGTCGACATCGATGTGACACATCGACGACTTCCCGCGGAAGACGACGGCGTTGATCGGCTCGACGGCGTTGATCGCGCGGGCGTCCTCGACGAACTGCCGCATCTGTTGGTGGACGTTCGTCGTGATCACCACCGTCCGGTCGTGTTCGCGGGCGTGTTGCAGCGCCGGCACCAGCGCCGACAGGGTCTTGCCCGTTCCGGGTGCGCCCTCGAACAACACGTCCTGGCCGCGCGCGAGGGCGTTGCCGACCCGGTCCATCGCCTCCCGTTGGTTCGGGTACGGCTGGTCGTACGGGAAAAATCGGAGGTGGTCGTCCGTGGTCGCCACACGCCACGTTGGTGCGGCATCGTATGAATGGTTGACGCCGGCGGTGTGCGAGCCGGCACACCGGGCGGTCCCGACCCGCCGTCCCCGACCGTCGGGGGTGAACCGATACATTCACCTCCCCCACTGGGTTACGAGCGCGCATGAGCGACGGGATCAGCCGCCGTGGGTTCGTCCGGTCTGCCGCGGGCGCGACGGCAGTCGGCGCGGGCGCGTCGGCGGCGGCGCCGGCGGCCGCACAGAGCGAACAGCCGGATTTTGGCGGCTACACGGAGGACGCCAAAGGCGGGGAGTACGCCGACGAACGCGGGAGCG
>JAHENP010000227.1 GCA_018609965.1 Haloferacaceae archaeon | reverse complement strand
TCCTCGGCGGTGCGTTCCAACCGGTAGAAGCCGGTCGCGGAGTCGAGCACGATCAGGCCGACCCGTTCGGCGAACTCCTCGGTGTCGCGGACCGCCTCCGACTGTTCGTCGAAGTCGGCCGCCTCCGAGACGATCAGCCGCTCGGTCAGCTCCGGGACGGCCGTCTCGTCGGCGCGAGCGGCGGCGATGTCGCGGAACCGCGTCAGCGACAGGTCCTCCGTGTCGACGTAGAGGACACGCTCACCCGCAGCGGCCGCCTCCGCGGCGACGGTCAAGGCGACGTTCGTCTTCCCGGACGCCGGCGGGCCGTACAGTTGGGTGACGACCCCGCGCTCGATCCCGCCGCCGAGCACCGCGTCGAGCGCCCCACAGCCGGTCGTGAGCGGATCAGACACGCGAGTGAGTGTGTCGGCACCACTGAAGAACCTCCCGGACCGACCCCCGGTTCGACTCGGTCAGTCGAGCCGCGCCGCCCCCCGGCGCCGCCGGACCGCAGGTCGGTACAGCGATCACTTGCGCCTCGGGAACGCTGAAGTCGTGGGGTGGAGTACGCCCGGGTATGCGACGTGTGACGAGTGTGGTCCTCGTGTTGGTGGTCGTGTTGTCCGGCTGTGCAGCCAACGGCGGTGACATAGCGGGCAGATCACAACAGAGCGGTGCCGAGGCCGGTCTCGGCTACAGCGGGAGCGGTGACGGCGCCGCCACGTCGGCGCCGGCAGCGACGGAGGCTCGCGCCGGGGACGCGGAGACGGGCGCCGCGGGTGAGGCTGGCGGGGGTGGGCAGGCGGTCCAGAACCGCGAACTGATCCGCACTGCCCGGGTGACAGTCGAGGCGGACGACTTCGAGGTCGCGAACGAACGGCTCACCGAGTACGCCCGGTCGACCGGCGGATTTGTCGGTGACTCCAGCCGCCGGGTCAACGGCGAGGGGAACGACACCTGGACCGTCGGCCGGGTGACGCTCCGAATCCCGACGGGCAACTACTCCGAGGCGTTGGCGTTCGTCAACGAGACCGGCACCGTGCGGGCCAGTGAACAGTCAACCCGAGACGTGACCGACCAGGTCGTCGACCTGGAGGCGCGGCTGGAGAATCTCCGGTCGGAACGCGAACAGCTCCGGACGTTGTACCAACGAGCGAACACCACCGAGGACGTGCTCGCGGTCCAACAGGAACTGTCGCGTGTCCAAACGGAGATCGAACAGACCGAGGCACAGCTCCAACAGCTGGAACGACAGGTGGCGTTCACGACGATCACCGTCGAGATTCGGGAGCCACAACCCGAGCGGCTGGATGACGACTCCCAGTGGTACGACACCGGCGTGGGTGCCGCCTTCCTGGGGTCGGTCGACGGCGTCGTCGTCTTCCTCCGGGCCAGTGCCGTCTTCGCGGCGTACGCGCTCCCGTACCTGGTCTTGATCGGCGTCCCCCTCGGTGGCGGGTTGGTTGCCGTCCGGCGCTACCGGAGCAACGAGTCGACCGTGACGGAGCCGGGAAGTGACGCCGAGCCGTCCACGGCCGACGCGGCGGGTTCCGAAGACGACGACGAGTGAGCGGTGTCGGGGCAGGGTCGGCGCTCGACGGGTCGACTCCGTCGTCCAGTTTCACAGCGCCTCGTCGTCTACGGCGGTGACGGCCCCGGACGCGACCCCACCACCACAAGTTATTATTTGATCCTATTCCGACGAGCGGACACGGGGGCGGACCCACTCTCCACACCCACACACCCACACTCACCGTCCCTGGCCTCTCGGTTCTCGGCGTCGGCTGTCGGGCAGTGTCGACACTGGCCAGTGTCGACCGGCACCAACGCCGGCGTCGACCACCGGCACACACGCTTTTTTCTGGCTACCCGGCGAGTGGTGACCGATGGCCGAGACACCGGTCCCCTTGGAGACGCACTACGACCTCACACAGATCGGCTCCGTCGCCCTCTCGCCGGACGGCAGTCGTGTGGCGTTCGTCGCCCGCGAGGCGGACCCCGACGAGGCGGAGAACGTCGCCTCGTTGTTTGTCGCCCCCACAGACGGCTCGCGTGACCCCCACCGGCTGACCCGGGTCAACGGCGCGAGTAGTCCCACGTGGGGGCCCGACGGCGATCGACTCGCCTTTGTGGCGACCCGCGACACCGACACCGGACGGCGTGTCGGCCGCGACGACTCGGGTGGCGTAGACGCCGAGAGTGACACAGACGACGCTGACGACACAGACGGCAACGCTGACAACACAGGCGACACTGATGATACAGGCGACGCTGATGACGGTCCCGGCAGGAGCGACGACCCGACACCACAGGTGTGGGTGTTCGACCTCGCGTTGGGTGGTGACGCGTGGCAGGTGACGACGTTCGAGGAGGGTGCACAGGGGTTCGACTGGGGCCCGGACGGCGACCGGCTCGTCGTCGCCGCTCGCGACCCGACCGAGGAGGAACGCGCCTACCTCGACAGCCGCGAGGACGGCGGGCCAGTCGAGACGGAGCGGCTCCAACACAAACTCGACGGCGTCGGCTACCTCGACACGGTCGACACCTACCTCCACGTCGTTTCCGTCGACGACGCTGGTGACGGCGTCGGGCGGTTGGACGACGCGTACGGCGCCGACGGCGCGTTCGGGGAACTCTCCGGGCTCCAACCCGCTTGGGGGTCGGGCGGGCGGATCGCGTTCCTCTCCTGTCGGACGGACCACCCGGACGACACGATGGTCCGGGACGTGTACACGGTCCGCCCGGACGGGTCGGATCTCCGTCGGGAGACGGACGGGGATCTCACCGCCAGCGCGCCGGAGTGGGGTCCCGACGGGGAACGGCTCTCCTTCCACGGCACCGACCCGGAGAACTGGTGTCTCCCGAGTCAGGTGTACGTCACCGGCGAGGACGGCCCGCAGTCGCTGACGGCGGATCTCGACCGGACGGCCAGCGGACGGTACCACTGGCTCGACGAGTCGACGCTCGTCGGGCTGATCGGCGACGAGGGTCAGACCCGACTCGTCCGGGTCGGGCTCGACGGGACGGTCGAACGGGTGTTCGACGCGCAAGGCGACGACCGCGGAGTTTCGACGTTCGACGCCGGCGACGACCGGTTCGTGGCCGTGCTCTCACACCCGACCGACGGGGCGGATCTGTTCGCGTTCGACACGGCGGATCTCGACGCGACGACCGAGCCCGACTCGTTCACCCGGCTCACCGCGGTCAACGAGTCGTTCGTCGCCGACCACCCGACCCCGGAGGTGGAGTGGGTGTCGTGGGACACGGACGGTGTCGAAGTCGAGGGGTTGGTGTACAGCGACCCCGACACCGATCTCGACGCGGGGGACCACCCCGTCGTGGTGGCGATCCACGGCGGGCCGATCAGCTACGACGAGCCGACGTTCTCCCACCAGCACACGGTGCTCACCTC